>JAPKBK010000111.1 GCA_028823435.1 Flavobacteriales bacterium | reverse complement strand
AGCCAACAAATCCGAGCATCCAATACATTTGTTTTTTCGGGCTGATTGTTTTCCCGCACAAGCATGTCCCCTCGAGATAAATCAATGTCATCCGCAAGCGTCATAGTCACGCTAAGAGGAGGGAATGCCTTTTCGAGTTTTTTTCCACCAAGATAAATATCCTTAATGGTTGATTTTATTTCACTGGGAAGAGCCACGACCTCATCCCCTGGTTTAAAAACTCCAGAAGCGATCCTCCCAGCATAGCCGCGAAAATCTCGGTGTTCATCTGTTTGAGGCCTGATGACATACTGTACTGGGAAACGACAATCCTGAAGATTTCGATCGGCTCCAACATGAACATTTTCTAAGTAATGAAGAAGGGTGGAGCCACCATACCAAGTCATGTTCTCAGAACGGTCCACCACATTGTCACCATTCAGTGCGCTAATCGGAATGAATGTGATGTCAGTGATGTCGAGACGTGAGCTGAAGCTTTTGTATCGATCTACGATGTCACGATATTTCTTCTCGTCGTAATTCACAAGATCCATTTTGTTGACGCAAACTACGAGGTGACGTAATCCCAAGAGTGATGCGATAAAACTGTGTCGATGTGTCTGCTCTAAAAGTCCATGTCTGGCATCAATTAAAATAATTGCAAGATCCGCTGTAGAAGCACCGGTCACCATATTCCTTGTGTACTGAATGTGCCCTGGAGTGTCAGCAATAATGAACTTTCTTTTTGGGGTCGCAAAATACCTGTAGGCAACATCTATCGTTATTCCCTGTTCTCTTTCAGCACGTAACCCGTCCGTCAGTAAACTCAAGTCGACCCCCTCAAGCCCCTTTTGTTTTGAGGCATCGTTAATCGCTTCAAGTTGGTCTTCAAAAATGCTCTTTGAATCGAATAGAAGTCTACCGATAAGTGTACTCTTTCCGTCATCTACACTTCCAGCGGTAGTGAATCTAAGTAAGCCATTGTCTGTTGTTGTGTTTTCGCTCATGTCCCTAAATTCTAGAAGTATCCGTCCTTTTTCCTGTCTTCCATAGCAGATGAGCTTCTTTTGTCGTCTATTCTTCCGCCCCTTTCTGTGATTCTTGTTGCTGCGACCTCTTCAATAATTTTCTCTAGATTATCTGCATCGCTTTCAAAAGCCCCGGTAATGGTCAAATCACCTAACGTTCGAAACCGAACCTGCATCATTTCAGGCGTTTCATTTTCTTTGAGCTGAAGAAAATTAGAATTGGATAAAATTTGCCCATCTCTCGTGATACATTCTCTTTGATGAGAAAAGTATAAACTGGGAAGCGCGATTTTCTCTCTCAAAATGTAATTCCAAACGTCTAGCTCTGTCCAGTTGTTGAGAGGAAACACTCTGAAATGTTCGCCAGGTGCATGCATCCCATTAAATAGATTCCAGAGTTCAGGACGTTGGTTTTTAGGGTCCCATTGGCTGAAATCGTCTCTGTGTGAGAAAAAGCGTTCTTTCGCACGCGCCTTTTCTTCATCACGTCTAGCGCCCCCAATACACGCGTCAAATTTATTCTCTTCAATGGTGTCAATTAAGGTGGTGGTCTGAAGTTTATTGCGACTTGCATTGTGGCCAGTCTCTTCCTGAACTTTCCCTTGATTAATTGTTTCCTGTACACTTCCTACAATCAGGTGTGCGCCTAAATCGGCGACCAGGTTGTCTCTAAATGCAATCGTTTCAGGAAAATTATGACCTGTATCAATGTGAACGAGGGGCATCGGTATTTTTGCAGGAGCAAACGCCTTTGAAGCAAGATGTGTCACCACGATACTGTCTTTCCCACCGCTAAAAAGGATTGCAGGACGGTCAAACTGTGCCGCAACCTCTCTGAGTACGAAGATCGATTCCGCTTCTAATTCTGTAAGATGATCAAGATTGTAACTCTCCGCCATTTTATTCTTCATCTCGACCTAGTTTGCCGTATTTAAACCAAACTCTTTCATGATAATAGTAGAGTAACAATTTAAGGACCATTTCTGTGCCCATTAACCACAAAGATTTCGTGATATCCTGTGTGAAAACATAGGCCAAAATAAACGTCGTAAGCGATGCAATTATCCGCCACGTAATTGTCTTTGCGATGTGCCTAATACGTGATTTCTTTGCGTCCATTTTAAATCCTACTGTTATTGTGCGAATTTAGGGTGTAGAGCAAGTTTTTCTTCAACTGTTGCCCAGTTTGTGAAATGAAATCCCCTGTCGTCGATGTAAACAGTGGCTGCAAACTTGCTATTGCTCACGTTGTCAAACAAATGAGACATCTCATATTTTTCAAGCCACTCTTCAATGACGAGCGCAGGTCTGGAACTCATTATTTTGAGTACATAGCCTTTGTCTTTAAGTCTCTGTAAGACTTCGTGCGCACCCTCCATAGGCGGGTCATACGCATTTTCGAGGCCTTGAAATCCTTTGCTATATCGGTGAATTACCCCATCAAAATCTACAGCCAAAGTCTTCCTTTTATCTAAGGTCTTTAATTCTTTTGACGGGACTGGTGCAGATTCTAGAATGTGAGAAACACAATCTGGCACTTTCGTATTTGTGGTGTCAATATCTATAAAACGAGAAAGTGGCGCTTCGTAATCCTTGACGTGTCGGTCTTCTTTCCCCCGCACTTCTTTTGTGTGAACATAGATCTCGGTGACCTCGGTGGTTGATTTCAAATCTTCTCGAATCTCCCGATAGGGTGAAACGAATGAGACCACAACAATCTCTTCTTGTGCATGAAGATATTGTGCGATGTTTTGAGCCCGACGAATGTTGCCTTCACGTCCCTGTCTCGAATAATCTTGATTCGTAGTCAACTTCCTCAGGTCGTCTCCATCAATGTGGAAAGGCGCATACCCTTGCCGTCTAAGCTGATTCACGAGCGCAAGTGCGAGCGTTGTTTTACCATGGCCAGGCTGGCCTGTAAACCAATAGATCATTTCAAATCAGCATTGAGTAGAAGTGTTTGTTCTCTATCTGGACCCACACTTAAAATGGAGATTGGAACCCCTGTTTCTTCCTCGATCATTTTCACATAAGCATTGAGAGAGGCGGGAATATTCTCGACATCTCTCAAACCAGTAAGATCTCCAGGCCAACATTCAAATGTTTTATATACAGGTTGAACTTCATTTGGTTCAATGCCGTAAGGGAGATAATCAATTTTTTCACCTCGATAGATGTAATGGGTACACACTTGAATTTCGTCAAATTCGCCCAGTACATCCGCTTTCATCAAACACAGCTGAGTCACGCCGTTCACCATAATTGCATACTTTAATTGGGGCAAATCTAACCAGCCACACCTCCGCGGTCTTCCTGTTGTAGCACCGAATTCACTTCCTGCCGCTCTGAGTTTTTCTCCAGTTTCTTCCAGAAGTTCAGTGGGGAAAGGGCCAGAACCCACACGCGTACAATATGCTTTGAAGATGCCGAACACTTCACCAATTTTATTTGGAGGAAGTCCCAAGCCAGTACACGCACCCGCAGTAATGGTATTTGAAGATGTCACAAATGGGTATGTGCCGAAATCAATGTCCAACATGGTGCCCTGGGCGCCCTCAGCGAGGATGCCTTTGCCATTTTTTAAGGTGTTATTTAAAACGTGTTCGCTATCTATAAATTTAAATTTCTTAAGAAATTCAATGGCCTCTAGCCACTTTGTCTCGGACTCAGTTAAATCATATTCGTAGTTCGGGTACTGCTCTAAAATATGCGCATGTTTGTCCCGCAATTGTTCAAATTGCTCTTGAAATACGGGGCTTTCGATATCTCCAATTCGCAACCCATTTCTTCCAGTTTTATCCATGTATGCTGGACCAATCCCCTTTAATGTAGATCCGATTTTGGCCTTTCCCTTCGCCTGTTCAGATGCCGCATCTAAATGTCCGTGTGTCGGCATGATTAAATGTGCCTTGCGTGAAATGACGAGAGAATCAAATGGACTGACGCCACTCTTTAACAGCCCCTCCACTTCGCGTTGGAAAATAACAGGGTCAATCACCACCCCATTGCCTATTACATTTAAGGTGTTGTCACGAAATATCCCACTTGGAATAGTATGTAACACGTGTTTTTTACCGTCAAAAATCAGTGTGTGTCCCGCATTAGGTCCTCCCTGAAACCTTGCGATCACACCGTATTTAGGTGTGAGAACATCTACGATTTTACCTTTTCCTTCGTCGCCCCATTGGAGCCCCAGTAGTACGTCAGCTTTCATGCTTCTGTTTGTTTTTACGCTTTCGCGCATAGATATTTAATGAGTGATGGAGGATTTCGATGTCGAATAACTCCTCTAAAGTTGCTTTTATCTGCTGAATCCTAGGGTCGCAAAACTCTAGAACTTCGCCAGAATCGGCAATGATTACATGGTCGTGTTGCCCTACTCTGTGGGATTTTTCATACTGAGCGATGTTGTCGCCAAACTGATGTTTCCGGACCAAATTACAATCTATTAATAGCTCCATCGTGTTGTAGAGCGTGGCTCTCGAAACACGGCAATCACTATTTTGCATGCGTAAAAAGAGCGTCTCTACATCAAAATGACCATAGTAGGTATAGATTTCATGGAGTATGGCAAAGCGCTCAGGCGTTTTACGGTGCCCATTTTTTTCGAGGTAAACCTCGAAAATCTCTTGCGCTTGTTTTAATATCTCGTCGCTTGACATTGTCTTTTGCAGTGGCAAATGTAACCTATCGTTCTTCGTCTACCCTCTCAACAGTATGAACTCCATTAACATTTTTCAACTTTTCTATAATATCTCTTAAATGTGTTGTATTCATTACAAGTGCTGTTATGTTCCCCTCAAAAACACCATCCTTAGATTCCATGCTAATTGCAATCATATTGACTTGCATGTCTGCTGAGATCACTTCAGTGAGTTGATTTACGAGTCCGACATCATCGATTCCGGTAATTTGGAGTTTTACTTTGAACTGAGTTTGAGCCTTACTTGTCCACCGTGCTTTCATCATCCGATACGCATATTTTGACAGCATATTTGTTGCGTTGGGACAATTGCGTCTGTGAACCCGAATGCCTCCGATAACAGTTATAAAGCCGAAAACATCGTCTCCTGCAATAGGGTTGCAACATTTTGAAAGCGTGTAGTCTAGTTTCTGCATACTCTCCCCTATGAGAAGCGTGTCCTCTTTGGCGTTGGGGATATACTTTTCAGAGACTTCGGTTCTTTTAGAGGTATCTGGTTGAGGTCCTTTTTCCCAAAGTATTTTACCTTGTTTTAATTCATACCCTTTGATGCTATCTAATTCGAGCGTTCCATTTGATATAAGGAAATACATTTCTTGGGCAGAATCGAATTTAAGCTTTCTATAAAGAGAGAGGATATTTGCCTCGATAAATAACAGTCCCTTCTTTTTTGCCCACTTCTTGAATATTTCTTTGCCTTCAATTGATTTTGAACGCTCAACTTCTTTTAGAGAATGCTTTATTTTCTGTCTGGCATGTGACGTAACCACGTAATTTACCCAATCCTCTTTCGGGATCTGTTTGCGTGAGGTGATGATCTGGATTTGGTCGCCACTATTCAGTTGATAACTCAAGGGCACAAGCTTGTGATTCACTTTACCACCGATACATTGTGATCCGATCTTCGTGTGAATGCGGAACGCAAAATCCAAAATCGTCGCACCTTTCGGGAGGGTAATCATATCTCCATTCGGTGTAAATACAAAAATATCGCTCGTCGTTAAGTTCATCTTGAACTCATCAATAAATGCGAGTGCATCGTCTTGATTGCTTTCTAAGATCTCGCGGATTTGATTCAACCAGATATCGATTTGATTTCCCGCTGCAGTCTCTTTATTGCCCTCTTTGTATTTCCAATGTGCCGCGAATCCTTTTTCCGCAACTTCATCCATTCGTTCACTGCGAATCTGAATCTCCACCCATTTCCCTGTCGGAGACATGACTGTGGTATGGAGTGATTCGTAGCCATTTCCTTTGGGTAAGCTGATCCAATCTCGCAGTCTGTCTGGGTTCGGTTGGTAGAAGTCCGTCACAATTGAGTAGGCTCTCCAAATCTCAGTCTTCTCTTTCGCGCGTTCTGTGTTAATGACGATCCGGACCGCAAACACATCATAGACTTCCTCAAATGTGACTTTTTGTTTCTGCATTTTGGACC
>JAPKBK010000110.1 GCA_028823435.1 Flavobacteriales bacterium | reverse complement strand
TGTGTTGGGGAGCCGTGTCGCCAAAGGACTCGAAACAGAGATGCCTGACGAAAGGGTTGAGAAAGATTACAGTTATATATGTGACGCGGCAAATTCTGCGGGATTCGATCACTATGAAGTCTCAAATTGGGCGCGTGGGGAATCTGGGAGGGCCATCCACAACACGGGGTACTGGTCAGGAGAACCCTACTTGGGTCTCGGTGCTGGGGCACATGGATTCATTGGAAACAAAAGATATGCCGTGGTCTCAAATAACCCCAAATATATCTCTGCATTAAACGCAGAGGAGCTTCCTGTTACTGAAGAATTTCTCTCACATCGAGACCGTTGCAACGAATCTTTAATGACGGGCCTCAGAACTGAGTCTGGCGTCAATTTCGAGGCATTGGAAAAGCGCTGGGGATACAACCCCGCAAAACTTAATCATGCGCTTTTCAACAAATGGATTCTCGAGGGCGGGTTGGTTCAGGTCTCACAAAATAAAGGTTCGGTTTTCCGTATTCCCGAAGCCAAATGGCTGATTGGGGATCGCATTGCCTCCGATTTATTCGTAACTTAAAAAAATGAATTCTTCTATTTCCACACTCTTTATGGCCTTTTTTCTGGTTATATCTTTCTCATTGTCAGCACAAAGCCCAATTACCTTGAACAGCAATTTCGAGGATTGGGCGACTGCCCAAAGCTGGACTTCGTCAACAGGTGGTGGCAACATCAACAAGGTTGCGATTTCGCACACAAGCGAATGGGTTTACTTCTATATTAAAACGACAAACGAAGTTGCTTTGGACGAATTTACCCTTCCAAACAGCATTCAATTGGTTCTCGATTTCGACAACGATCCCACAACTGGAAGCAATTATCAAGGGTTGGGGCTTGGGGCAGAATTGATCATTGACCTGCCATCGCGTAGCGCAACTTTATTTTCAAGTAGTGGCAGTCCATCTGGACCCGCAATCAATAGTCTGGGACTTCATATATCGCCCACTTACAGTGCTTTTGAATTTGAACTTGCCCTCGACAGATCTTTGGTGAACATGGCTGATGGAGACCTTAAATTTGTCTGGTATGAAAGCGCATCGGGAGCAGAAATCCCTTCAGGCGGAGGCATTCACGCCCTTACCAGTTTCAATTACTCTGTCGTTCCTACACCCCTAGAGAAGGCGGTCGGTACCGAAATAAGGGTGGCATTTTGGAATGTAAACAGACGCCTAGATCAAGCTGGAGCTCAAAACGCCATCGAACGCATCTTGCTTGCCACGCAGCCAGACATTATCGGTTTTTCAGAAGTTGACGATGTTTCTGCGTCATATGTCGCGGGCCTGCTTGATGGTTGGCTCCCTCTGGATGGAAATGGTTGGCAGGTCATTAAAGATGATTACGATTTAATGATTGCCAGTCGCTTTCCCATCGCATCAACATATCCCTCGATAGATCGTCAAATGCCAGGTGTAATCAGTACTGAAAGTGTGTGGGGGGTGCCTATGTTATTTACAAGTTCTCATTTAAAATGTTGCAACGGAGATGCCTTGAGGCAGCAACAGGCAGATGAATATATGGCATTCCAACGCGACGCCATGACTGTGGGTGGCTCCATTGACATTCCTTCTGGCAGCCCTATTGTTTATGGGGGAGACCTGAACATGGTCGGACTTAGTGGCTCTATAAATACCTTAAAAACAGGAGATATTTATGACAATGACCAGTATGGTGTTGACTTTCCCCCCGATTGGGATGGCTCATCAATGGTTGAGTTAGAAGCGCGCTTGTCTGACAGAGGAATGGATTATACGTGGCGGAATGATGGGTCTGCCTACATGCCTGGGAAGCTTGATTATATCATCGTGTCGGACGCCGCGGTAAACGTGCTGCGCCAATACTCACTCCAAACATCTGACCTTTCTGCTGCGAGACTTGAGCAGTATGGGCTTCTGGCAAACGATGACCTGGATGCATCTGACCATTTCATTGTCATCGCTGACCTTGCCCTTGTGGGGGGTGTTTCGCAAACCGACGCCGACGCCGACGGAATTATTGATGTGGCAGACAATTGCCCAAATCTTTCAAACTCCGACCAGGCTGACTTCAACCTCGATGGGTTTGGGGACGCTTGTTCAGATGCTGATCTAGATGGGTTAACAGATGAGCAAGAGCTCCAGATCACAAACACAGACCCGCTTATACAAGACACGGATGGAGATGGGCTTACGGATGGAATTGAGGTTTCTCTTTTTATGACGGATCCGATTCTTTACGACACCGATCAAAACGGCTACAGCGATGCTGAAGACCTTGTTTTATACATCTGGTCATCACCATGTGCCGGTGATGCCAATTACGACGGGTCCGTTACCGTGGAGGACCTCCTCATACTCCTTTCGGTTTTCGGAGGTATCTGTTAATTTCGGATAAAGCGTATTGCTTCTTTCCCTGTTTCTGTGCTTACGTTGAGGGTATAGAGTCCCGGCTTCAAGTCGAAGGTGTTTATTTCTACCAACCTCATGTTCGTGAAGTCTTCGCTTGCAACAATTCTGCCCTGCGTATCAAGAACCTCCCAGGTTAAGATCATCCGATCTGACGAAAGCATCAGGGTTCCAGATGTTGGATTTGGATACACTTGAAGGTTTTGACTGTCTATTTCTTCGAGGCCTACCCACGTAGAGACGATCTCAAAAGACGACTGAGCGCTACAGTTTCCATCCAAACTAAAGGCGGACAATGTGATTGTGAAATCTCCTGATTCTAAATAGCTGTGCAAAGGTTCGAATTCATTGTATGATTCTCCATCGCCCATGTTCCATAAATAATCTCCTGCGCCTGTGCTTGTGTTGTTTAAAACGACGGGGCCGCTAGATCCGTCCCAAGGTGATGCGACTTCAAAGCTTGCGTTCACGGGTTCGGTCAAATCGTATTGGCCACGTGGCGTCACGGTGTAGCCGTCTACGAAAGGTGAATTAGGGTCACTTTGCCCCCCTATTCCGGTGACACCAAAGACGCCTTCAGGTGCTTCTGTGCCAAACAAATCCGTATTCGCGTCGATTCTCATCACTATTTCTTGCTGTCCGAAGGCGAGGCGAACATCGAACCCAGGGGTTGTGTTCGTCCAGTCGTCCAGGTCGACAAGCTCAGTACATTTTAATTTCACAATGCGTGACTCTGTCTCCTCGTCCATTTCAAACACGAGCTGAGGTGTGTCTGAAGGAAATCCCGAGCCCTCGTAGATCAGTGTGTCAATTCGGATTTGGGCCAGCCCCAGATATTGATCAATCACACCCCTGACCCTTACGCTGTCTCCTTCCTGAACATTGTAGCCAAAATTACTGACTGGGCTGAAAACGTTGATTCCATTTGTGGGGTCGATAAGGGTAAATTGAAGTCCTGTGGGATAGTCGTTCCATCCATGAACAATTCCCCTAAGCTCACACGCTGTGGAAATGCTGTCCAAAACGCCTTGTGGGTTGACGCCTCTCACCTGATTAATCTCATACACGGGGTACTCTAAATCGGATGGAAGAATATGGATCACAAGGGTGTCTATTCCTAAGAGTGCGCCACCAGACGTCACGTTTATTGAGAGTATAACGTCCTCTTGAAGCTCCGGCTCTTCCTCATCTATTGCGGAAAATGTAAATGTTTGAGAATTTAGAAGCCCCATGTCAAAGTTAAAGTTGAGAGGGAAAACGTCTGGATAATCTGAACCTATTGTGGCGTCGCCACCCACGATGCTTACTTCCACAGTTGCATCTTCAAGTGGATACAACGGTGACATTGACACCGTAATGCCTCCGCCCTCACTCACATATAATTCTGGAGCGTCAAAGCCAATTGTCATTGTACCTAGTCCGCCACATGTTGCGGAATGTGACCCGAGGAAGTCAAATGTGTCTTGGGGGTAGCTGTCCCATTGCGTCATCCCCTCCTCCCAATCAACAGTTCCTTGGCCTATGTTGGGTTTTCTTACCAGCGTATGCTCCGCCATAGAGCCCCCTGAAGTGACGGTAAACGGGTCGCCTGGATCTTGCCCTACAACGCCCATAACATCTAAGGGTTCACCGTTTTTAAACAACACAAGTGCGTCATTTCCGTTAAACCACGTGATTTGACTTGTGATGTCTGAAAGGTTTTGCAGCGCAGGAGTAGCTTGGCTGTTTCCTACAACGTAAACGCCCCCAGGAAGAACCTCACCTTGAAGATCTAGTGTTTGGTTTGCTTCAGTCGCGCCGTTGTTATAAAGCTCCAGGTGGTATTCCGAAAGGTTTATTGTGACGGGTGACGGGTTGTGGATCTCTATTGCTTTGTTGTGACTGTCACCCTCGATGTATTCCGAAATGATTAAATCATCACAAAGTCCCGCTGCACCACACTCTAAAATACTTACTAAAAGCGAAGATGCCCCAACGCTGTCGCATTCTAAAGCAGAGACGTTTTGAATAAATGCGCCAGGTAAAACAGTTGTTTGATCTAGCGCTCCTTGCGTGCTGATGCCCCACACATGATAATCATTGACCCCCAGTGGACCAAAGTCAAAATATGGCTGCACGACAGTTGTAATAATGGTGTCTTCCGTGGTGCAGATGGCAAACAAGAAGTCGTCCTCCACCGCCTCAGAAAAATACCCAAATGGGACAAGTGCGCCGTCTGGTGTAAGACAGGCCAACACCTCGTCTGAGCCACTTGCATCTAGCATCGTCCCGCCATCGCAGGCTGGGGACTCACATGTAATGCAGAAAATAGAATATGGAACAAGGCTCTGTGAGAGACAGTCGGGACCGGTAAGTCCTGAAATATTCATCCCCACCTCTAAAGAGACCGCATCAATCGGAGAATCATGAGAAACGGCAATAACATCAAAAGCTCCGTCTCCCAAATCTTGAAAATTAATGGCCGAACCTGAAGCTGAGCCAAGAATGACACCATCCGCTGGGTTCGTAATAAATAGGGTTAATAAAGCTGAAAGCGCATCGGTGTCGTGTGTAAATGTTGCGATGGCTGGCCCTTGGTCTGTACAAAGTGTGTCGTTTGCTAAATTCGTAAGCGCGAGCATGCCGCCATCACAAGACAACACATTTGTAATCCCCATGGATGGGGCCTGAAGCGCGTAAGACGTTAAATCAAATGGATCGCCTCCGTTTGGGAGTCTTGAAAGAGAGTGCCCGATAGGGTTTTCTTCTGCGCCTTCAAATAACAGTCCCGAACCGGCAGGCATGATTGCTTGAATAATAACGGCCGCCTGAGGGTGTGTGGGTGATGTGTTTCCGTAAACAATTGCATCAACGATATCATCTGCCGGAGGCGTCGCGCCGATGGCAAACATGCTTATATCTAGCTCATAAATTGCGACAGCTGCGATTGTCGTATTTAGCGTCAGCGCTATTGACAGAAAACCCTCTGAATCTAAAGACTGACCCTCTAGAGATATCGCATCATACACTTCTACGCCGTATGCGCCACCGCCAAGAAAAACCGACTTGATCATCGCAAGAGTGTAGCCTTCCAGGCTTGTGTTTGAGGATCCAAAAAGCTCAACAAACTGAGAATCTTCGGATGTTAGAGCATCTAATTCGTTGATCACAATACCCTGACAAAACGGGGCGATTGATACAACAAAGAAGAGCGTAAAAACAGATAAAAAATGGCGGAGCACAATCATTGTATTTCGTTTAGGGACAGAGGGCCAAGTTACGTATCTTTAATGGTCCCAAGATGACTTATCTATCTCTCATAAAAAAACTAGACGCGTTTGTACGGAAATACTACCGGAACAAAGCAATTAGGGGGGTATTAATCGCTACGGCATTGTTAACGGCTGGTTTTTTAATTT
Organism: Flavobacteriales bacterium; assembly: GCA_028823435.1. GTDB lineage: Bacteria > Bacteroidota > Bacteroidia > Flavobacteriales_D > Sanyastnellaceae > UBA974. The sequence continues at coordinate 379 of JAPKBK010000110.1, read as the reverse complement.
TTACCCTGGCTGAGTATTTCGGCAGGTTTGGCATTCTCGGTCGTACAGTCCTTTTTTGGTCATTTACTGGTTCTGTTGTCGGTGTCGTTGTGGGGATGGTCGCTGTTCCATTGCTAAAGCTTGTGAGGTTAGGTAAAATAATAAGCCATGATGAAGCCAGCGAAATCGTGGGAAATCACTTTCCAGAGGTAAAGGACAAGCTTCTGAACACGCTTCAGCTTCAAAGACAAGTGGATGGAAAGCAAAATACAGGTGGGGCGAACGTTGCGCTTCTTCTTGCAAGCATAGATCAAAGAACTGCAGAGCTAGGGCCTGTTTCTTTCACAAACGCGATCGATTTAAGAGAAAACGCGAAATATCTGAAGTATGCGATAGGGCC
>JAPKBK010000109.1 GCA_028823435.1 Flavobacteriales bacterium | reverse complement strand
GTCCAAATATCTTTGTCCAAATCCATCATCACTGTATTTGCACGCCTCATCGCATCACACCACGCCGCGAGGTGATCGTAATGTTCGATCTGAGTTGTTACTTTGCTCCGAAATAGCCCCAAGTTGTCTTCTACAAACTTCGTCCCAAACGCAGGCCAATCAATGTGTGGATAGGCTACTTTATGGGCGTTAAACCCGCCTGTCGCACCACCAAATTTGGCTGCATAAACAGCATTTGCTATCGCATCACGTTGTACCCTAAGTCGGTTTTCAAAAACACTCACCTCCTTCCCCAGAGTTACAGGAGACGCTGACTGGCCATGTGTTCTTGCGAGCATCGGCACAGACTTCCAATCGTTTGCGAGTCCACTTAATTTGGCGATAACCTCATCGATTATAGGCAAATAGACATCTTCTGTAGCCCGCTTAAGCGACAATGGAATGGCTGTGTTGTTGACGTCCTGAGAAGTCAATCCAAAGTGAACGAACTCACTCCACTCGCTCACTCCCAATTTCTCCATCTCTTCCTTAATCCAATATTCAACCGCCTTCACATCATGGTTCGTCGTGGACTCAAGATCTTTAATCCTTTGCGCATCTGCTTCTGAGAAATGCAGATACAAACCCCTCATGTCTTCAAACTTCTCCTTCGGGAAACCATCGAGCTGAGGAAGCGGTAAACACACCAAATCAATGAAGTACTTTACCTCCACCTCTACTCTATGCTTAATTAACCCAAACTCGGAAAGCAATGATCCAAGGCTATGAGTATGTCTGTGATATCGTCCGTCAACTGGAGAAATAGCATTCAAAGAAGAAAGCGGCATAGGGAAGTTTTATTCAGTTCTTATATCAAAAGACAAAGATACTACCTTAGACGCATGCAACTTCATACTATTCACAACGGTAATTTTAAATTGGACGGGGGAGCCATGTTCGGCGTTGTACCGAAAAAACTATGGTCAAGGACGAACCCTTCTGATTCAAATAATTTATGCCCTTGGGCAATGCGCTCATTGCTGATCGAAGACGGCGACAAATTAACATTAATCGATTGTGGATTAGGCGACAAACAAAGTGAGAAGTTCTTTAGTCATTATCACCCACACGGAGACGATTCACTGGATAAATCACTCTCAAAAGCTGGGTTTTCTCGTGACGACATTACTGACGTTTTCCTCACCCACTTGCATTTCGATCATGTGGGTGGCGCAGTCGAATGGAATGACTCCCGCAACGGCTACCGTCCCGCTTTTAAAAATGCGACTTTCTGGAGCAATTCGAGGCACTGGAAATGGGCCACTGAACCAAACCAGCGCGAACGCGCAAGTTTTCTTTCTGAAAACATCAAACCCCTTCACGACTCTGGACAGCTCAAGTTTGTAGATGCTTCTGATGACGATCTGCGCATTAATACGGGACTCGGTTTTGATGCATTTGTCGTCAACGGTCACACTGACGCTCAAATGTGCCCCATCATCAAATTAGGTGACACCACGGTCGTCTTCATGGCCGACCTTCTTCCCTCAGTGGGACATATCCCGATACCTTATGTCATGGGGTACGATACGCGTCCACTGTTAACACTGGAAGAACGCAGTAGGATTTTCAACGAAGCAGCAAACAAAGGGTATCACCTTTTTTTAGAACACGATGCTGCAAATGAAGTTTGTACTTTAATACAAACGGAAAAAGGGCCTCGACTCGATCGCGTCATGAAACTAAGTGAAGTGGGGTAGAGACTATCTATTCAGTCCTTTTCTTATCTCCCTCACCAAGGCAGGACCTCTGTAAATAAATCCGGTATAAATTTGGACCAATGAGGCTCCAGCATCCATTTTCTCTTTCGCAGAGGAGAGCGAGTCTATGCCTCCTACTCCTATGATAGGGAAAGCACCCGCGGATTTTTGAGATAAGTATGCGATTACTTCTGTAGATCTCGGACACAGGGGCGCACCAGACACACCACCATTCCCCAAATCATCAATTGATTTTGTTTTCAAATGAGACCGTGATATTGTCGTGTTTGTTGCGATGACCCCATCCACCTTTTCCGAAATGACAATATCTATGACATCATCTAATTGCGCGTCTGTCATATCTGGGGCTATCTTTAAGAAAACAGGTCTACGCTTAGAATTTGGGGGAAGTTGAGCATCATTATTTCGCTTGACAACAGCCCTAAGCAAAGCTGAAAGTGGCGCTCTGTCCTGAAGCGCTCGAAGACCAGGCGTATTGGGTGAACTTACATTCACTACAAAATAATCGACGTACGGATGAAGTGCATCAAAACACGTAATGTAATCTGAAGTTGCATCCTCATTAGATGTCACCTTATTCCGACCTATGTTCCCCCCAACAATTAATCCAACAGGTCGTCTTTTAAGCCTTGAAACTGCGTCATTTACACCTCCATTATTAAATCCCATACGATTGAGAAGAGCGGCATCTCTTTTTAAACGAAAAAGCCTTGGGCGGGGATTTCCTGATTGGGCAATGGGCGTGAGTGTACCTACTTCTACATGACCAAATCCGAGTACTTGAAGCTCTCTAAGGTATCGCGCGTCTTTGTCAAAACCGGCCGCGACACCTACCGAATTCGGAAACGCAATACCACAGATGTTTACAGCCGAATCCGAGATGCCTGAGTTAAAGCATTGCTTTAACACCCAAGCCATCCCAGGAATGGCAATTGCAATTCGCAACATCGTCATAGAAAAGTGATGGGCTTTTTCTGGAGACATCAGGAATAACAAGGGTTTCAGAACATTTTGATACATATCACGAAGGTAAGGATATGTCATCGAACTGGACATAATTGTGGATAACCCTGTTAATAGCGGTCATAAAACTGCACGACAAACCATGATTTCTCTTGATTAACTTTGAGACCCAACGATGATGAACAAGGGACTACTCAGCTGGCTATCTAAAAAGAAGCTCACCGATGAAAAGGTGGCCAACATCTTCGTCAACTCATCTTTCGAGACGGTTGAGAAAGGATGGCCTGAAGTTGCATCGATGCTAAATGCATCTCCCGGTTTTGAAACGCGACCTGATTTAGATGAAAAAGACTACGGCCGATTCTTAATGATCGTCGTCTCAGCTAATCTGAGTCTGGTTCCCAAATACTTTGAACCTGGTGTAGATCGAGCCATCATCAAAAGATGTTGTGCGAAGTTTGGACTTGCACTAGGCATCCCGAAAAAAGACTTTGCGCTTAAAGTGAAAGCGAACAGAGATTTTATGAAGAAAATCAATCACCCTTCAAACAACAATGTCACAGCAATGACTCGGGCTGTTTTCTATAAATACGGACTCATTAACAAACAGGACGTGTACTTCAGAGACATGAATGTTCCTAACCCGATCATCATGAAGAGCCTCCGAGATGTGATGGAGCATTTTGCCTGGGAATGGGAAGACATCAGCGATCACTATAGAGTCACCGTGTCGAACGAGTTAGAGTCTGTTATATAAGTCTATCTAAATCACGGGCAACGTCTTTTTCCTTTAACGTAGCCCTCTTGTCATGCATCTTCTTGCCCTTTGCAACGCGGAAACGTAGTTTTGCATATCCTGAAGGCGCAATAAACATGAGGGTGGGCACTAAAGTTACCCCCGTATTCTTAAGTTTTTTATAGAGCTTTTTTAATTCCTTCTTCTGAAGAAGTAATTTTCTCTGGCGACGAGGCATCTGAATTGAATAGCCCGCATTTTTATATTCCGACACGTACATGTTAAATACGAAAAGTTCGCCCTTATCGAAGCGACAATAGGATTCTCCAATACTGGCCTTTCCGTTTCGAATAGATTTTATTTCTGCGCCATTCAACTGAATACCAGCAGTAAACTCATCCTCTAGGAAATAAGTATAAGATGCTTTTTTATTTTTTATTTCGATAGCCACGCCCCAAAGGTAAACGTATTTTGCGGGGGAGGAATAAGCACTATCTTGTCAAGATGAATTTGGATGAGATAAACGAGCAATTATTCAACTTACCTAAGGTTGAATTACATTGTCATTTGGAGCTTGCTTTCAGACCGTCAACGATGATGGAATGGGCGATAGAGGACGGTTTTAAGATAAAAACCAAAGAAGATTTTGCAAGGGAATTCTTGATTTTAGAACCCATGGCAGATCTCCCGACAGTATTAAATAAATTTCTGCATACAAGAGATCGACTGTCATCCTTAGAGAGAATAGAACGACTCGCATTTGAAGCATGTGAAGACATGTACCTTAAGAGCAATGTCCGATTGCTTGAACTTAGATATGCACCAAGTTTCACACTTGATGTATTTCCATACCTGGGCGCTGAGAATTTACACGGTGCGATCATGAAAGGGTGTGTACGGGCAGAAACGATGTACCCAATGGCTGTGGGACTTATTTGCTTGTTGCAGAGAATAAAATCTCACAAAGAGAATATGTATTGGTGTGACTTTGCCATTGAGCATAAAGGCGAATTTCTAGCTGTCGATCTGGCTGACAATGAAGTGGATTACCCCCCCAAACAATTTGCACCCATGTTCGACAAGGCCAAGGCCGCAGGACTAGGCATTACAATCCATGCCGGAGAACCCGCTTTGCCTGGATCCCCAAACAACATCCTGGCTTCTATCGATTATTTACACGCCGACAGAATAGGTCATGGGGTCCAAGCCATTCACGATGAAAAGGTCATCAGGAGACTCGTGGATGAAAAAATACCTCTGGAACTTTGTCCTACCAGCAATTGGTTGACGCAGGCTGTACCTGACCTCGCGTCACATCCACTCAAACAATTGATGGACTTAGGCATTAAAACCACTGTAAATAGTGATGATCCAGGTGTGATGGGCATCACGCTTATGGATGAATACCAAATCGCTCACAAGACACTTGGAATGAGTCTTGATGAATTAAAGCGCTGTAATGCCTGGGCCGCTGAGGTTTCGTTTATACCCCAGAAAAAAAAGGATCATGTTTGGAAGGAATAACACACTTTCAATGAACAAGACAATACTTATCTGTGCTTCACTCATCTGTTTATTGGACGCTAATCTTCGTGCCCAAACACAGACTGTGGGCACATTCCTAAACAACACCGAGGCCTATGAGGGCTACAACTTACTGGCGCCAAATAGCTCCGACTTCACTTACTTGATTGACAATTGTGGGCAAGTGATCAATCAATGGGAGAGTGAATACCGCACCGGTCTCTCTGCATACATTCTTGAAGACGGAAGTTTACTCAGAACCGCACAACTAAGCTCATCTGCAACCCCTCCTTTTTCAGGAGGCGGCACAGGAGGAAGGATTGAGAGATTCAACTGGGAAGGAGAATTAATTTGGTCCATGAACTGGGCTGACACATTACAACATCAACATCACGATATTGAATGGATGCCAAATGGAAACCTTTTAATCTTAGGGTGGGAAAAACATTCTTACCAGGAAGCATTGGAGATGGGGAAAACGCCCAATGCCACCGAAAACGATGTTTGGTGTACTCAAATAACAGAAATTCAACCTACTGGAGATTTTGGCGGGGAGGTTGTTTGGCAGTGGTGCGCATGGCGTCATTTGGTTCAAGACACCGATGAAACGCTTCCCAATTATGCTGAAATCTCAAATGAGCCAAGACGATTCAATATCAATTACACAGCGAACAATGGCGCCAATGGTTTAAACCCAGATTGGATGCATGCAAATTCTATTGCTTACAATGAATCATTAGATCAAATAATGATAAGCGCAGCGAAATTCAACGAAATCTTCATTGTCGATCATTCTATAACGACAGCAGAAGCCATGGGGCCAGCAGGTGATCTTTTGTGGAGGTACGGAAATCCGATGGTTTACGAAAGGGGCACGATTGAAGATCGCACGCTGTTTTTTCAACACAATGCACATTGGATAGATGAAGACCATCCTGGAGGAGGGAATGTGTTGGTTTATAACAATGGGCGCAACAGGCCAGACATAGAAGCTTCATCTGTAGAAGAAATCACACTTCCTGAAATGGAAAATGGAACATATCCAATTGATGATGCACAGCCATTTGGTCCTGAGACCTATTCCTGGAGATATCCTGAGACCTTAGATGACGGATTTTATTCCTCAAATGTTTCTGGTGCAGAGCGGCAACCCAATGGAAATACGCTCATTGCAAATGGCCAAAACGGTGTCGCATTTGAGGTCAACCCTGCCGCAGAAATCGT
>JAPKBK010000003.1 GCA_028823435.1 Flavobacteriales bacterium | reverse complement strand
GAATTAAGATCCTTCAAATCCTTTACGGTTTTTATCAGGACGAAGACCTTGACACCACAAAAGCAAAAAAGGCACTTGACCACAGTATAGATAAGATGTATCAGTTATACCTGTTACTCATTTCTATGATTGCAGAAATGCAAGGTCTCGCAATCGACAAAATTGAAGCTGGCAGAAAAAAACAGCTCCCGACTGAGGAAGATCTTCACCCCAACACAAAATTTGTTCGAAATGCGACGCTACGCGTACTCGCAAACAGCAAGCAGCTTCAGAACCGACTTTCAGAAACAGGTGTAGGATGGGGTAAGCACCGTGAATTACTTCGTAATTTACATCGTTCTCTCATCGAGGATGAAGAGTATACAACATATATGAGTTCTGATGAGAGAAGCTTTCGTCACGACAGAGAAGCGCTTTTACGCATGTTCCGCAAACACTTAATCAACGAGACAGCATTTCAAGAGATGCTTGAAGAAGAGAGTATTTTCTGGGTTGACGACTTAGACCTGGCAAGCTCTATGGTGATTAAAACAATAAAAAACATTAAGGAGGAGGATGAAGAGGTCGATATCATGCCTGTTTGGAGGAATGATGATGACGACAAGGCATTCATGGTCGGACTTTTTACTCAGACACTTGCTCAGGGTGTGCTTAATGAAGCGCTCATTAAGGAGGGAGCACAAAACTGGGAACTTGAGCGAATTGCTCTAATAGACAGAATCTTGATGAAGATGGCCCTCGCAGAGGCAAAAACCTTTGAGTCAATTCCATTGAAGGTCACACTGAACGAATACATTGAATTATCTAAGTACTACAGCACGGAAAAGAGTCATGGCTTTATCAATGGCATACTCGACCAACTGTTTACTTCACTTCAAGAATCAGGAGACATCAAAAAGACTGGAAGAGGGTTGATCTAATGATGGGCACACGCTCAAAAATGACCCCATTCGTTTTGACACTATTACTGTGCCTTGTTTTTTCGAGCTGTATCGATTCAACATCAAAAAAAATGAGCACTGAGTTGATTGATATTAAAGCCACCGCATCAGAGGGTATGGATGTCGTCAATACAAGCGCATCAATAGAAATGGATCACTTGGCGTTCGATTTTGGAACCATCGTCGCAGGGAAACGCATCACCCACTCGTTTTCATTCATCAATCGTGGCGATGCACCATTGCTGCTCGCAAACATACATGCACCTTGCGGATGTACAGTCGCAAAAGATTGGCCGAAAACACCAATAGAACCTGGTCAAGGAGGCGAAATACTCGTTGAGTTTAACAGTGCTGACAGAACCGGAAAACAAAATAAAATAGTCAACGTTGTCACGAATTCAAGACCTTCAACGATTGAACTTAAATTAACAGGAGATGTCATCGGGCCAGATTATACGCCTTCAGATATTGACAATGGACTTTAAATAGACACATATTAATCATACAATGAACTTTAATATTTTACTACAAGCAAACGCAACAGAAGGAACTGATTTTTCATTCATCATCCTTCTTGGAGGGATGTTTCTCATCATGTACTTCTTCATGATCCGACCTCAGGTTAAGCGCCAAAAGGAAGCGAAAACGTTTCGAGAAGGTATTTCTAAAGGCGACAAAGTGGTTACAATAGGTGGCCTACATGGGAAAGTGATTTCTGTGAGCGATCTCACGGTCATGATGGAGCTTGAAAGCGGAAAAGTCCGTGTAGATAAGACGGCTGTCTCACCCAAAGGTGGCGCTGACGAGGAGGACATGAAACAAAAGAACGCATAAGCCATGAACACTCCAACAACCACAAATAGAATGTCGCTACTTGTAGCACTGATTCCTGTTATCGCTTTAATCGTGATGCTCGCAGCGGATGTGGTTTGGTTTGGAGAGGACAGTTCATATGGGCCAAACCAAATGGCACTTCTTATTGCAGCTTTAATTGCTGGGGGTATCGGAATGGCTAGGGGAACGAAATGGAAGGAGATTCGGGATGCCATCGCATCTAGCATCGGTCAAGCGACTGAAGCCATTTTAATACTCCTGCTTATAGGCGCACTGGCAGGAACCTGGCTTATGGCTGGAATCATTCCTGCGTTTATTCATTATGGGCTTTTGATTTTGCAACCTGGCATCTTTCTCTTCGCAGCATGCGTCGTTTGTGCGGTGCTTTCTCTCGCAACTGGAAGTTCATGGGGAACGGTAGGAACGGTGGGAATCGCTTTGGTCGGAATAGGAACAGCGCTCGGATTGGAAGAAGGATGGATTGCAGGCGCGATTATTAGTGGTGCCTATTTCGGGGACAAACTCTCTCCGCTTTCTGACACAACAAACCTCGCCCCCGCTGTCGCAGGAACTGATCTGATCACGCACATTAAGTATATGACCATCACTACCGTACCGAGTATCGCAATCGCGCTCATCGTATTTCTGATTGTGGGATTCGGAGGTGGCGCAACAACAACGGTAAATGCAGGCATCGCAGAAGGTTTCGGTGAAGCTGTGGGGCGTATTTTCAACATCCATCCTGGTTTATTTATCGCCCCAGTCACTGTGCTCGTTTTAATCGCAAAAAAAATGCCCGCTGTCCCCGCATTGTTTATTGGCGTTTTGTTAGGCGCATTAACGGCTGTTATATTCCAGCCAGAAGCAATTAAAATGCTCGCGGGAGAAGAACTAGGTTTCGGAGCTGCAGCTTACGTGGCATCCATGAAAGCGATGGCTGTAGAAACATCGTACACTACAAATCACGTGCTGGCCGACAAATTGTTGTCTGCTGGAGGAATGAATGGGATGATGAATACCATTTGGCTTATCATATGCGCAATGACATTCGGCGCAGTCCTACAAGCAGCTGGCATGCTGAAACGCATTACCGACGGACTTATCGCAGGTGTTAACAATGTCTTCGGATTGGTCGGAAGAACCGTGGGAACTTGTATTGCTTTCAACATTCTCGCATCAGATCAGTATATCGCGATCGTGGTGCCAGGAAAAATGTTCAACGAAGCATATAAAGCTCAAAACTTGGCGCCCGAAAACTTAAGTCGGACACTCGAAGATGCAGGTACCGTGACTTCTGTGCTGATACCTTGGAACACATGTGGCGTTGCACAAAGCGGGATGTTAGGTGTGGCTACGCTCGCTTACGCACCGTATTGCATCTTTAATTGGGTGAGCCCATTGATGTCGCTTCTTGTTGCAGGGTTAGGCTACAAACTTAAGTACAGAGATGACGCCGAAGGCTAAACAAAATTTGGCCGTCAATGAGGATGTTATTGAAGACCACATTGTCGTTCGAGGCGCTCGAGAGCATAACCTATGCGACATTGACCTTGTCCTTCCCAGGAATAAACTTATCGTCTTCACTGGCGTAAGTGGTTCGGGCAAGTCAAGTCTTGCATTTGACACGTTATATGCTGAAGGGTCGCGTCGGTTTCTGGAGACACTCTCGGCGTACGCCAGACAGTTCATAGGAGGACTGAAACGTCCTGACGTAGATGGAATTACCGGGCTAAGCCCAGTCATTTCTATTGAGCAGAAAACCGTGACGCGCAATCCGAGATCGACCGTAGGAACTGTGACAGAAGTCCATGACTTTCTGCGTCTTTTATTTGCGCGAGCGGCAGATGCGTACTCACTAGAAACAGGTGAGCAGATGGTGCGATATACTGACGAACAAATCACAGAGAGCATCGAATCGCGATTTGGAAATACCAAGCTGATGCTTTTAGCACCACTCGTGCGAGGGAGGAAAGGTCACTATCGCGAGTTGTTTGATCAAGTCAGGCGACAAGGATACGTAAGGGCAAGAGTAGATGGTGAAATCGTCGAGCTTGATTCAGGATTCAAAGTAGACAGATATAAAGTCCATGACATTGAAGTTGTGATCGACCGAGTCGTGGTGGGTGGAGATGACAGCAGGCTGCTTAAATCGGTGAGAACAGCCCTTAAATTAGGGAAGGGCTCTATGTCGATACTTGAACACGGCGTTATTAATCCCAGACCTGTTCACTTCTCTCGAAATTTAATGTGCCCGACCACCGGACTTGCTTACCCAGATCCTGAGCCAAACCTTTTCTCCTTCAACTCACCTTATGGTGCATGCCCCACCTGTAACGGACTGGGTAAAGTTGCCGAAGTCGATCTCGATCAAGTCTTTCCGGACATGGAGAAAAGCATTAGAAAAGGCGGTATCGCACCATTGGGAGAACTTAAGAGCAACAAAACGTCTCACATTATTGAAGCGCTTATCGCCTCTCATGGCGAAAAACCCACCGCGAAAATCGGCGCGCTTAGTGAAGAACTCATCGGCAAAATACTCTATGGGACGGAGGAGCTAATCAATGTCCCTTCTCGGTTTGGACCGAAAAACGTAGGTGAAAAGTATGACGGAGTCATCGCAATTATTGAGAAAGCAGCGCGAAGAACCACGTCGGTCCCGCTGAGAAGATGGGCGCAGTCGTTTATGCATAAAATACCATGTTCTGGTTGTGAAGGAACACGTCTCAAACCTATAAGTAGGCAATTCAGAATAGGTGACAAGAATATCTCACAATTGGGGTCGATGGACTTTTTGACGCTCCAAAAATGGTTTGACAACATTGAAGATTCATTGAATGAGCGTCAGAAAACCATCGCCCGTGAACCGCTTAAAGAAATTCGTGCAAGAATCGGGTTCATGCTCAACGTCGGGCTTGGATACCTGAGCTTAGACCGGCCAGCGCGATCTCTTTCCGGTGGAGAAGGACAAAGAATCAGGCTTGCAACGCAAATCGGATCAAGCCTTACCGAAGTGCTTTACATCCTAGATGAGCCCTCAATCGGACTGCACTCACGAGACAACAGAAAGCTGATAAACTCTTTAGAAGCATTACGAGATGCTGGGAATTCGGTGATTGTCGTTGAACACGATGAAGAAATGATGCTCGCTTCTGACCACCTCGTGGACATCGGACCCGGAGCGGGAAAGTATGGCGGAAAAATTGTGACCCAGGGGCCTCCATCCGAACACCTCAGTTCGGATTCTATTACTGCGGCTTATTTGCGTGGCGATAAAAAAATAGACATCCCTAAAAAGAGGCGCAAAGGATCAAATAAAAAGCTCATCCTCCACAATGCCACGGGGAACAACCTTAAGGGAGTTACATTAACAATACCTCTGGGAACGTTGATTTGCGTCACAGGGGTCTCGGGAAGCGGGAAGAGTTCGGTCATCAACAACACCTTATATCCAGCGCTCCTCAATCACCTGCATGAACCGATTCGCACGCCCCTTCCCCATGATACGATCAAAGGGTTAAAGCATTTGGACAAATCTATCGCCATAGACCAAACCCCAATCGGGCGTACCCCACGTTCAAATCCGGCGACGTACACAGGGATCATGGACCACATACGCAAACTTTTCACCATGCTGCCCGAATCTCGGATACGGGGATATAAACCCGGGCGCTTCTCCTTCAATGTGATCGGGGGGAGATGTGAAGACTGTAAGGGTGCTGGCGTAAGAACCGTTGAAATGAATTTCCTCCCCAACGTCCATGTACCATGTGATACGTGTGCAGGACGGAGATTTAATCGTGAAACGCTTGAAGTACGCTATAAAGGAAGGAGCATTTCTGACGTTTTAGACATGACCGTGGGCGAGGCTGCCGAATTTTTCGATGCATATCCGAAAATAAAACGCATCGTATCGACCCTGAAAGACGTCGGACTTGGATATATCTCCCTGGGCCAGCCATCCACAACCTTATCTGGCGGAGAAGCACAGCGTGTAAAGCTGGCTGCTGAATTGGCGCGTGTTGGGACTGGAAACACCTTATACATTCTAGACGAACCCACAACGGGACTTCACTTCTCCGATGTCCAAATGCTCCTAGACGTACTGAATAGACTCGTGAATCAAGGGAACACCGTCCTTGTCATCGAGCACAATCTTGACGTCATTAAAGTTGCAGACCATGTGATTGATCTCGGACCCGAAGGAGGAAATGGTGGTGGAAACATCATCGCCTCAGGAACTCCTGAACAAATCGCTTGTGTAAAAGAAAGCCATACAGGAAATTATCTCTCTAAGATTCTGCATTAAGTTTGGCAAATGTCTAAACCATTAAAACACCGTACTTGGGCCGAAATTATGTCGAAAGACAGCTGGTCCATTTTTAAAATCATGAGTGAATTCGTTGAAGGATTCGAAGCTCTACAACGAATAGGACCCTGTGTCTCTATCTATGGATCTGCAAGAACAGGCCCGGAAACCCAAGTCTACAAAGACGCTCAACAAATCGCCTCCCTCCTATCTAAGGCTGGCTATGGGGTCATTACTGGCGGAGGTCCAGGGGTGATGGAAGCGGGAAACAGAGGGGCACATGAAGTGGGTGGGCCATCAGTAGGTCTCAACATCCAGCTCCCATTTGAGCAACATGACAATCCTTATATCGACAGAGACAAGAGTATTGATTTCGATTACTTTTTCGTGCGCAAGGTGATGTTTGTGAAATACAGTCAAGCTTTCGTCGTCATGCCTGGTGGTTTCGGGACACTAGACGAGCTATTTGAAGCACTCACTTTGGTCCAAACTGGAAAACTAAATCACAGACCTATTGTGCTCTATGGATCACATTTCTGGGGAGGTTTAATCGATTGGTTTCGTGAGATTATGCTGAAAGAATTTAAAACCATTTCTGCAAAAGATCCCGACCTGCTCTTTATTGTGGATACGCCTGACGAAGCCGTTAAAGTGATCACGGACTACCACACAAAAGCCAAACTCAAACCCAACTTCTAAATGAAGCACTTTATACTCACATCAACTCTGGTACTTGCGAGTTGCAGTGTCATCTTTTGTCAGCAAGACACCCTCTTGCCCTACACACCAGAAGTGCTGACGGGAAGCTATGAAGCACTGACAGATTGGTCACCGCTCAATGTTGACCCGATGTGGGATGTGCCAATTGTGCCGTTGAATCTACAGTTCGACTTCCCCTGTTTTGGAGATACAGCCGTTGCTCCAGGAATCAGACTTACGGACATCGGTGGCGGCATAGAAATAATGATGCCTGATGGAGAATTCCATCTCTTAAGTGCCACCACCTGCGACATTAACGATGTCCTCAATGTGGCTGATTCTGATTCGACCATTGTGAATGGATCGACGCACAGGTATGTGACTGAGGGCGAGAGCCCAAACCGCATTTACAAACTCGAGTTTAACAACATCGGATTCGACTATGAGATGTCTATGACACAAACCGCGCCATCTACAGCACATTTCCAGGTTTGGCTCTATGAGAACGGACTGATAGAATACCATTACGGACCCAACACGATTACAGACCTGAACGCAATCAACTTCTGGCCAAAGCAATCAGCTGGCATATCGTCGTATTGGAATTTCTATGACTTTATGGGCAATTTCATGTGGGCAAGTGGGGCGCCTGAAACGCCTGAGTTCCCGCTATTTTACGATGTAGAATATGACTCACTAAACATCAGCCTGGTGTATGATGGATGGAACGCTTGGCCCTCTGATGGGACAATCTATCGCTTCAATTACTTCTATACTCCCATTGTTAATGATGTGGAGATGGTCGCGGCTGGTTTTGAGTTAAACGCTTTTCCAAACCCTACAAACACAGCGTTTACGATCTACACTGAACGCATTCTTCATACTGGAGAACACGCAGAACTCAAAGTGAGTGACGCCTCAGGAAGAGAGGTTTACAAAACGACATTCCAAGGCAAAGTAACGGTGGACGTCATGAGTTGGCCTGCGGGGATCTACACAGCCACGGTGAACGGCCATGCGCCGAAAAAGATCATGGTGAACTGACATCCTGACGTAAAACTATACTGAAAACTTCAAAAACTGCCCTGTGATGTGTCATGGTGGCAGTTTTTGTTTGGTATAAAGCGATGGCATAAGACTTGTGTAAGGAAAGGTCAACAACTATGAAATTAAGTCCAAATGGCTACTACAGATAAATCAACCGAGCGCGAAAAGTCTCAAAAAGGAAGTATTAATGTCACAACGGAAAACATCTTTCCAATCATTAAAAAATTCCTCTACAGTGATCACGAAATTTTTCTAAGAGAACTCGTTTCAAATGCTGCTGATGCGACAATTAAACGAAAGACGATTTCAAAATCTGGAGATGTAACTGCATTTAAAGGAGATACACCACAGGTTTTCGTCAAACTCGACAAAGACGCAAAAACGATTACCATTTCGGACAACGGAATTGGAATGTCAGCCGAAGAAATTGACAAGTATATCAATCAAATCGCTTTTTCTGGCGCCACTGAATTCCTAGACAAATACAAAGAAGATGATGCTAAGCAAGCAATCATAGGTCACTTCGGATTGGGCTTCTACTCCTCTTTTATGGTTTCTGAGAGAGTCGACATCATTTCGAAGAGTGCCAAGAAAGGATCAAAAGCAGTCACTTGGAGCTGTGATGGCTCTCCTGACTACACGATTACACCTTCTAAGAAGAAAGAAGCTGGAACTGACGTCGTACTCCACATTGCAGAAGACTCTTTGGAGTTCCTAGAGGATGAGCGTCTGATGAGCATCCTTAATAAGTATTGTAAGTTTATGCCCGTCGACATCATCTTCGGGACGCGATCTATTCAGGAGGATGACCCTTCGGGAGAAAAAGATGAAGAAGGCAACATTAAGAAGGTCAGTGTAGAGATTCCAAACGTTGTAAACAACACTGCGCCGGCTTGGATGAAGACCCCTGCTGACATTACCGATGAGGAATATTCTAGCTTCTACAGAGAGCTTTACCCCATGAATATGGAAGATCCGCTCTTCAATATTCATCTAAATGTAGATTTCCCATTCAATCTCACTGGAATCCTCTACTTCCCTCAACTCAAGAAGCAGATCGATCTTCAGAAAAACAAGATTCACCTTTACTCCAATCAAGTATTCATTACAGACAATGTTGAGAACATCGTTCCCGACTTTCTAACGATGCTTCATGGCGTCATTGACTCTCCAGACATCCCGTTGAACGTCAGCCGTTCATACCTACAGGAAGATGGCAACGTCAAGAAAATATCTGGATACATCTCGAAAAAGGTGGCAGACAAGCTCGCCTCGATGTTTAAAAATGACCGTAAATCATTCGAGACACAGTGGGACGATTTGAGAATCTTTGTAGAATATGGTATTCTTACTGACGAGAAATTTGCGGAGCGTTCTAAAAAATTCTACCTATACAAGGACACAGAAGGCATCTGCAGAACACATGAGGAGTTAATCGAGGCTGTAGGAGAAACACAGAAGGATAAAAACAGCAAAATAATCCTCCCATACACATCTGATGTCAACGCACAACACTCATTTGTCAAGGATGCAACAGAACGGGGATATAAGGTTCTCAATATGGAGGGACAACTTGCAGCCCATATTGTTGGAAAGTTAGAACAAACGCATACAGACATTCAATTCAAGAGAGTCGATTCAGACATCATCGAGAACCTCATCGAGAAGGACGAAGAAACAACAAGTGCGTTAGATGAGAAACAACAGGAAACGCTTACGCCTATTGTTCAAAGTGCATTTCCAGAAAAAGGATACGATATAAAATTCGCAGCAATGTCTCCTACTTCATCTCCGTTTGTCATCACTAGAAGTGAGTGGATGCGTCGAATGAAAGAGCAACAGGCCACTGGTGGTGGTGGTGGTGGATTCCAAATGTTTGGAGAAATGCCTGACAAATATGATGTTACCGTCAATTCAAATCACCCAATCGCAATGCAGCTTTTGAATGAGAAAGACGAATCAAAACGTTCGGCTACATTAAAAGATGCTGCTGATTTGGCACGCCTGTCACAAGGGATCTTGGAAGGAGAAGAACTCACTGCATTTATAGAACGTGGATTTAAAAACCTACAAGGTTAATCCATTCTTGTCCTGTTGCTGAAATAGAAAAGTCCGGAACAGATTTTCAAATAACACGAAAAAAGGTAAATCATGTCAGGATATGGTAAATGGGTCGGAGGCGCTATTGGATGGGCACTGGGTGGTTATATTGGAGGGATTTTAGGATATCAAGTTGGAAAGTTTTTCAGTTCTGGCGTTCAGATAGGTGAAAGAAATCAGGGAGGCACACGGTCTGGTGATTTTGCCATGTCTCTTGTGGTACTTAGTGCAGCTGTCATGAACGCCGACGGGAAGGTTCTCAAATCTGAGCTCAA
Source organism: Flavobacteriales bacterium (assembly GCA_028823435.1). Taxonomy (GTDB): domain Bacteria; phylum Bacteroidota; class Bacteroidia; order Flavobacteriales_D; family Sanyastnellaceae; genus UBA974. The sequence goes on along the minus strand of JAPKBK010000003.1, from coordinate 14,662 downwards.
CTTCGTCAAGAAATTTCTAAAAATGAACTTCGGGGAAGTTCAAGCAGACCAACTCATTCTTCTCCTCAAAGAAGCACTTAAGCAAGAAGTCGATGTAAGAGGTGTTGCGGACCAAATCCGCATGAATATGGACCATCCGAAGAGAATGCTACTTCTTCAATATCTCTATGGAATCGCGAATGCAGATGGGCATGTTGACAAACGCGAGCTCGAATTAATCCGATTGATTGCAAGGCACCTTGGAATCAGCCTCAAGGATGTTGCAAGTATTGAAGAACCTTTCCAGGCCGGTACACTTAACCCCTATAAAGTCCTTGAGATTACAGAGACCGCAACAGATGCTGAAGTAAAAAAGGCATATCGAAAATTAGCCATAAAATTTCATCCTGACAAAATTGGTGATCTTGGAGATGGTCCGCGGAAATTGGCAAAAGAAAGGTTTTTACAAGTTCAAGGGGCATACGAACAAATAAAAAAGTCTCGGGGGTTTAAATAAGAATATTAAACCTACTAGGTATATATTCGTGTTCCATTTTAAGATACATACAATGACAATTCGCGCTCCATTTATGCTTGCTGCTCTGGTGATTGCTTTAACATCACTAACACCGCAAAACGCAAAAGCTCAACTATTTAAGAAGAAGAAAAAGACTGAGCTTCCAGGTGATAAAAAGTCAGGGAAATCAGATGTGAAGTCAATTAATGATGTCACGGAATCAGCCGAGAAGTTTGAAGGTCTTTTCACCATGTACAGGGATACTGTGACTGGGGAATCCTGGATGGCAATCCCTGAAGAGGCCTTTGAAAATGAATTTATTTATTTCTCCCAAGTTGAAGATGGTGTCTTACAAACAGGCAACTTTCGAGGCAGTTATAGATCCAACAAGATCGTTACGTTCCACAAACATTATGACCGTATAGAATTACATCAGGAAAACACTGGATATTATTTTGATCCTGAGAGCCCACTCTCAAGAGCCGAAGACGCAAACATCAACTCCCCTATTTTAGCGAGTCTGAAGATTTTAGGCAAAGACAGTGCAGGCACCACATACTTGATTTCTGGGGATGCACTCTTTCTAAGTGAGAAAATCTCCATGATTAAGCCCCCAAGTCGAAGCGGTGGTAAAAGTGCACTCGGCAAGCTTTCAAAAGAGAAAACTAAGATTACTGAATTCAACAACTACCCTGAAAATCTCGAAGTCAAAGTTGATTACGTTTATGATAATTCCAGTCCTTCTGTCTACGCCAGTGCGCTTACAGATGCCAGATACATTTCGGTGAGCTACCGTCATGCCTTGCTACAAATGCCGGAAGAAAGTGGCTTCACACCCCGCAAAGACGATGGTCGGATCGGGTTTTTCATGACACAAGTCAATGACATGACCAGCCCAAACAGCACCCCTTGGAATGACATGATTCACAGATGGAGACTCGAAAAAAAGGACCCCGAGGCTGAGTTGTCTGAACCCGTGAAGCCGATCACATGGTGGATTGAAAATACGACACCATACGAATTTAGAGATTACATTAAGACAGGCGTTGAAGCGTGGAATTTGGCCTTTGAAAAAATTGGGTTTAAGAATGCGATTGTTGTAGAAATCCAGCCTGATGATGCCGATTGGGATGCAGGCGATATCAGATACAACGTCCTCAGATGGACTTCTTCTCCCTCAACACCTTTTAGCGGCTATGGACCAAGTTTTGTAAACCCCAGGACAGGAGAAATTTTAGGCGCCGATGTCATGCTTGAATTTGCAGGTATGGCAAGAAGACTCTGGAAATCTGATGTTTTTGAAACAGCGGGGATGCACCTTTCGTCCAGGCAGCAAACTGCAGAGATGCTGAACCGATGCAATGCCGGAGATGCGATGGTGGGAAACACGCTTTTTTCTCTTGCAGCCATGCAGGTTCGTTCTTTCGACGATGAGGAGCATAAGGAGTTTACCCGTCAAACCCTACACCGTCTTTCCCTCCACGAGGTAGGCCACACACTCGGGTTAAGCCACAACATGCACGGAAGTACCATGTTAACTCCTGATGAGCTTAAAGATCCAGACGTCGTTGCTGTAAATGGAATGTGTAACAGCGTGATGGAGTACCCTGCAATTAATTTTGCTTTAAACCCTGAAGACCAAACCCTCTTCTACGACGATTCTCCTGGCCCATACGATTACTGGGTAATTGAATACGGTTACAGCGTGGGTGTAGATGATGACAACGAGGAAGACAAGCGACTTGAAACGATTCTGTCAAAATCCAATTCACCGCTCCTTCAGTTTGGCAATGATGCGGATGACATGCGCAGTGCAGGTAAGGGAATCAACCCTGATGTTAATATTTACGACCTTTCTAGCGATCCTGTAGCCTATGCTGCTGAACGTTGTGAACTCGTCAACGAACTCCTTCAAGGTTTCGTGGATAAATACGCAAGTTCTTCGAAGACGTTTCACGACGTACGTGACGCCTACTTAACGCTAACAGGAGAGTATGCCATTCAATTAAGAGTCATGACACGTCAAATAGGTGGTGTGCGTTATAACAGAACTGGCACAGAGAACATTGGCGACAACAAGCCGTATACACCTGTTTCTTTAAAGGACCAAAAGAACGCCGTACAAGCCCTTTCTAAGTATGCTTTTGCACCCAATGCATTTGATGCCGCTGAGTATTCATACGCGTATCTACAAGCGCAGCGCCGTGGCTTTGGATTCTATGGCTCTGGTGAGGCTCCCCGCATTCACGCTCGCGTCCTTGCCTCTCAAAAGGAAGCTTTGTCTCACCTCTTACATTACAATGTCCTACAGCGACTTACAGACTCCGGCATGTACGGGAATGACTATGATGTCGCGACATACATGGGTGATTTGACCGATGCCATATTTAAAACCGACCTTAGAAAGTCCGTGAACACGTTTCGTCAACAACTGCAAATCTCATACACGGAATCACTGATTAAAGCATTGGAGCCGAAGACCAGATATGACAGAATCGCAAAAAGTGTCATTCTAGCAGAGCTTAAAAGCATAGATCGATTTGAACGAGATGCATATTCTCCCGACGCTTTGACAAGGGCACACAGAGCGCATGTTAGGCACTTAATAGACCAAGCCTGGAAGAACTAGATAGTGTGCGACACTTGGATGATCTTTTCATAGAGTGCGTCCTTGTGAGATTTCCAATTTGAAAACCTGTGTGAGACACCCTTTCCGTACTTCCATATTTTCTCCCATGCGACGATTTCAGACTGAAGACCGATATAGCCTGTTAGCGCGAGACAACTCTTCATTTTATGAAGGATAATTGCTGCGACGTCTGATGAAATTGCTGCTTCTAGTACAGGTAGATCCTCTTCCAAACTCTTTTTTGCGAGAATGTTAACCTCAGTGATCATTTCAGGCATTTCGCCATAGAGCAAACTCAAAGCATTTGAATCCGTCTTAATGGCTGGATGATCCGGCAGGTTTTCTGAGAGAAAAGTATTAAAAGATTCTGAATTCACAACCGGCGCCTGGTCTGATTGAATGACAAGATCATAGTCTGTGATGTTCGGCACAGAAACCCCTGTCGTGACAACCAATCCCCAGCTATCTAGAGTCGAAATCAACGCATCTGGGATTTTCCCAATAAAAAAAACAGAGTAACCTGCAAAAGCATCTGGAGTGTTATGCATAATAGTAAGTTACACAATGTACTTTTACAAAATGCAATTGAGACTCATTAAATTTCATAAATTTTCTTTGTTTTTATTTTGTCTTGCGCTAAGTTTTGTCATGTTTTCTCAAGATCAAACCTCACATTCTCCTACATCTTCTCCTACATCACTTGGTCAATTCCCCATATTAAATTTCAATCCGGAACTTAAATCCAGTCTTCGCGCACCCGACCACTGGGAGCTGGCCATAAATGTCGCAGCTGACAACAAAGAAGTGCAGTCCTTAATTATGACTTTTTACAGAGAGAACAACTATGCTGAATTGCAATGGCTGAACCTTTGGCATGCGCGATGTGCTGATATCTGGAGCGAAATAGCCGATTCGTATCACCTGCCCATTTCTGCATCTTTTATCCCTGTTATGCTAGAAAGAAATAATCTTGAATTGTGCTCATGTATCGATTCAGGATCTGTCTTAAAAGAGTTTGTCGGTCTGGATAATGAGAGTACTGAAGTGATTGCCAAACTCAAAGATGTCTTTCAAAAATCTGAACAGAAGAATGAAACGTTCATGGTTTGGCTTCACGAACTCAGAATAATAATCAGATTGTTAGAAAACTTCGAATTGCCTGAATACACAAACTATTGGGCGAACAACACAGGCATAAAAAAAAGCCACACAGTATTAAAAGGAGAAACACTGTATCGGTTATCCGTTCTATATCACGTGCGGGTAGAAGACATTCAATTGTTGAATGAATTAGGGAACAGTACTGTGATTTCAGAAGGCCAATCTTTATTTATACCCGTGGAATAATGAAATTTCACGAACCGGGCATCACAGCCCTTTTCCTTCTGTTTCTTGTATCCACATTGTATCTCGCGCCTTGGGCTGAAAACATCCCTTTTTTCAGTGAGGTTCTTACAGAATTGCCAAACGAAAATGATGACTTAGAAATACCCAATTGGGCCGATTTCACATTAGACATTCAGGAAGTAGACGTTGAAATTGAAGAAGATCCTGAGGAAGAGGAGGAGGAAGAAAGCATTGTTGAGACAAAGAAGATCAATCTGCGACACAACCTTTGGACTCCGGAATTTGACACATGTACGGTAGAAAACATTGGCGAATCAATGAGGTTTCATGGCGCTGATGAGGCGATCGCTAGACTTCACAATCTCTTCATCAACTTGAATGAAATAGGAAGTGATGAACGAGAAGCGATACATGTTTTTCATTTCGGTGATTCTCAAATTGAATGTGATCGCATCACAGGCAGGATTAGATCAAGCTGGCAGAAAACTTGGGGAGGAAGTGGGCCAGGATTAATCCCTGCCTACCAACCCGTTCCGTCATTGTCTGTCAGGCAAGAAACTGAGGGAAATGTGACCAGGTATACGAGGTTTGGCAAAGTCGACACAACTTTGGGGCACACTTGCTATGGAGGAATGGCTGCGTTGGCCGTGATCAAAGACTCCGCTAGAATCATTTTAAAGGCACACCCAATGGGGTTTCATAACAACAAAATCTGGGAGGAAGTCGAGATTTTATTTGGCGCTGTCCCAATGGGAGGCACATTGAAAATCTATGGCCAAGCGACCGACACCACAACGACCGACATCCCTCCTTCTTCAGAGGGCAAACACTTCACTGTAACAACCAAGCTCAAAGGGGAATTGGAGGACCTGGTAATAAGCATAGAAGGCTATCACGTTGAAATCACAGGCATAAGGCTTGGCAGTCCAGACGGCGTCCAAGTCCACAATATCCCCATGCGAGGAAGTTCTGGCACGCTCTTCAGTCGACTTCATAGAAATCATTTTAAAGCGTACATGCAAAACTGGGATGTCGGAATGGTGATTCTCCAATACGGAGGAAATGCTGCACCCTATATTTTAGACGCAACGTCAGCTGAGCGATACGGACAACGATTTGGCAGACAAGTGAAATATATCCGATCTATTTTACCTGAAGCAGCAGTTTTAGTGATTGGGCCCTCTGATATGGGCCAAACACTTGATTCTACAAATCTCTCTTATCCCATGCTGGGGAATATTAGGTCTTCTATACGAGAAGCCACCATTAAGGAGGGTGGATTGTTTTGGGATTTAAGCGATGTCATGGGTGGACCAGGTACAATGGAAGCATGGGCATCAGCCCAACCCAAACTTGCTGCGCCAGACCTCGTTCATTTCACGCCGAAAGGTGCGAGAAAGATTGGACAGGAACTCGACCGTGCCTTCAGAGCAGAATACAGAACATGGGCAGACGCGATCAGAGAGAATAACAAATGAGTTCAGAACTACTTTTTACACAACCCGCTTTTTGGGTCTTTATGCTCGTAGTGATGATCGCGCTCGCGCTACTGAAGCGAAAAACAGCGATGCGAAATGTTTTTCTATTCGCAGCTAGTTTGTTTTTTTACTGGAAAACCAGTGCGAGCTTTGTCTTTCTTCTCTTATTTTCAACTGTCGCAGATTGGGGAATAGCCATAGCCATGGCGCGAAGTGACACATGGAAACGAACCACGTGGCTCATTTTAAGTGTGGTCATTAATTTGGGTTTGCTGGGATTCTTCAAATACGCATATTTCTTTGCAGATGCCAGCTCCACTTTGTTTGGCACAACATGGGAAGCGGTCATCCCTGGGGCAAATTGGATGAATTCCCATCTCAGCACTTCGTTCCGTGTTGATACGATTTTACTGCCTGTAGGTATCTCCTTCTATACATTTCAAACACTTAGCTACGCGATTGATGTATACAGGCGTGAAATAGACCCTGTAAAGTCATTTTGGGATTTCGGATGTTATGTCACATTCTTTCCGCAATTGGTGGCAGGGCCCATTGTCAGGGCCAAATCTTTTATACCACAACTCCACGCTGCGTATCACTTGAGCAGAAAAGAGTTTAAAATGGGGATCTGGTGGATCCTTACTGGCCTGATTAAAAAGGTGATTTTCGCAGATTATATTGCCATGAATCTTGTAGATCGCGTTTTTGCCTCACCCACAAGTTACAGTGGCATGGAGGTGATGCTTGGCCTCTATGGATATAGTTTACAGGTATTTGCCGATTTCAGCGGCTACAGCGACATTGCCATTGGTGTCGCACTTTTGATGGGGTTCCGCCTAGAAGAAAACTTCAGATCACCTTATAAAGCAAGAAATATAGGAGAATTCTGGAAAAGATGGCATATCTCTCTGTCAACGTGGTTACGGGACTACTTGTACATCCCGATGGGGGGAAGTAGAACGGCAAGCATCTTTTCCGGAATATTTTCTTTTGCAACTGTGTTCTTCGTATCCATGATGTTAGGCGAGTCGGGCGAGATCAATTTCGGTGTTTTGTTCCTTGGATTTGGAATGATGCTGCTGCTTTGGTCTTCAGGGGTGATGTATCCCAAATGGGGGCAAAAGCTCGCTTCCTATGTAAATATTATGGCCACGATGGTGATTGGCGGGTTATGGCATGGTGCCTCATGGAACTTCCTCCTTTGGGGCGCGCTGAATGGGTTGGGTTTGCTCGTATACAAAATCCTAGGGACAAAGATGCCGTGGTCCTCACACCATGGGTGGTGGGCCAGAGCTATAGGCCTGATTACGACCTTCAATTTTATCACATTTACCAGAATTTGGTTCAGGTCTGGATCTGGAATCGGATGGGAAACAACACCTGGGAATCACAACCTTCTCACAGAGTGGTTTACAGCGAATGACCTTCTTTATCAAATGTCAAAACACTTCAACGACATTCCATGGATAGATGTCGCTATGGGACATCTCACTTGCATCGCAATCATGGCTTTGGGTTTCGCGCTTCATCTCAGTCCTGAGCGAATTAGGGCAAAGGTCATCGGTAAATTCACCTCTTTATCACTGCTTACAATTTGGGTGATTACTGCGAGTGTGGCAGCATTGTTGTGGAAGGTGGGCGCGGCATCGCCTACACCATTTATTTACTTCCAGTTTTAGATAGGCGTCCTCGTTTTACTCTGCCTCAAATTCGAGTTCTATGTTCTGGTATGCTTCACAAGCCTCATTGTGAGATGCACAAGAAGGGAGTGTGAATGCAATCATAACAAGAATAAATGCAGTTGAAGCGTATACACGCTTTCGTGATGGAGTCAAAGTAATCTTCATGTATCTAGAATTTATAAGTGAAAAGTTAAGGAATTGAGTTCAATAACCAAGCGTATTTTTATTTCATTGCTGACTATAAATAGTTAAAAACCCTTTTTAGGCGCACTATCTTTGCCAAATGGAAAAAGATGTCAAATACATACGCATAACATTGTGGGCAATGATCGTCATTAATACACTGTTCCTGTGGTCTGAGTTTATGGATGGGCTATCCCCCATTAGCGCTGCATTAATTGCAGAAAGAATTGAGTCCGTGCGAACGCCTTTAATGATCATAGAACTCCTAGCGATCGCAACACTATTTGTAGATTTGGTGGTCCGTTATGACCGCATTAAGGAACGCTTACAAACACTCCACGTTCTTGCAGTAGGCTTCTGTGTCACCTCCTTCACCTTTCAAATATTTGTGTACTATATGGACTCTGCCTTCCTTAAATAAATCAGTCCAAATCGTATCTATAATCTCCGTCTTCCAATTTACTTGGCAACATTCTGAAAAGCCCATATTGTCTTTTAACATATAGGATGAACTCATACTGCGTCATTTTCTTCAGCATTGCATCTCCAGGATCACAAAACGCCGCAAAACTTTCAAATTCATCCGACGCAAGCTGAACGATATCATAGTCTACATACTTGACAAAGAGCTCTTGAAGTAAATCCCGTCGGTTATCCTTGTTAATCAACGCTTGCTCCAATCTTTTAGATTGTTCGCGTTTTGAAAATTGCTCATATAAAAAGGTGATGGGACTTTGCATCGCATTTACCCCTGAAACCCGAAAGTCTTTTTCGTCATATCCAAGTGCTTCGATATCGTGCAGAATTTCTCGTAACGCACGAGGCGCATAGACTTCAGCAACTCCCACAGTGACTTTGAGACGCGCCAAATCAATTTGAATGTCCATTGTCTTCATCGAAGCGACCACCTCTTTCTCCACAGAATAGAATCCAATTGCACCAAATACAATCGTGTCTCCCGGGCAGGCACGAAGTAGGAAACTACCGTCCCTTTCAACAAACACACCTCCCCCACTTTCCCTGTTGACAGCCATGGCAGCGGGAATAATGCCACCCCCCAATTCAAAGACCCATCCACTCACAACAAGCGAGGAGTCGCAACGGGTTTGGGCTTGGAGAAAAGACGCCAAAGTAAAGACGTGTAAAACAGCCAATGAGACAACGACAAAAAAACGATATACCATACATGCAAGTTACATCGACAAAGATGTGGTCAGATATGAAACGATTGTTAACTTCACCACATGACGAATAGCAAGTCCTCATCGAAAGAACATGCGGTTGATGCCGCACGGAAGAGAATAAAATCTAACAGGATTGAAAGTTCAAACATTCAAGACATCGCAAGGTCTGTCGTTGCTGGCCATCGAGAAGATTTGGCAAAAGCCATTACTTTAATTGAGAGTGAACTTGCAACAGACCGACCACTTGCACAACGTCTTTTACACGAAATAAAAACACTTACGCAAGGCTCAGAAGCGCACAAGACCGTGAGGATTGGGATCACTGGAATCCCTGGAGTTGGAAAGAGCACGTTCATCGAACGCATGGGAATTGACTTGATTAATGAAGGGCATCGCGTTGCTGTACTTGCAGTAGATCCAAGTAGCAGAAGAACCCGAGGAAGTATTTTAGGTGACAAAACACGCATGGATGAACTCGCTGTGCACGGAAAAGCATTCGTGCGTCCATCACCTGCCTCAGATGCATTAGGTGGCGTTGCACGGGCCACGATGGAAGCTATTCTCCTCTGTGAGGCTGCAGGGTTTGACCGCATCATCGTTGAAACTGTAGGTGTAGGCCAAAGCGAAATTGCGGTACGCGATATGGTGGATGTTTTCATTCTTTTGCTTATCGAGGGAGCAGGTGACGACGTCCAGGGAATCAAGCGTGGCATTGTAGAAATGGCCGATCTGATCATCGTACACAAGGCAGACGGAAAGAGAGTCTCCGCCTGTGCAACTACTGCTCAATCTTATCGCAATGCACTGCATTTATTCCCGACACCTGAAGGCGGAGAAGTTGTCGATGTGATGACTGCAAGTAGCATAGAAAACATCGGCCACAAAGAAGTGCGCATGAAAATTAATGGCATCATTGCGGCATGGAAAAGCAATGGTTGGTGGTTAAAACAACGTACCCTTCAAAGAAGTGACCGGATGACGTCTCATGCCTCAGAACTTTTATTTTTAAATCAATTGAATGACCCCACTTCTGCAAAACATTGGGAAGCGCTTAAAAACGAGGTTATAAATGGCACACGAAGTGCGTTCTCGGCTGCTTGGGACTGGGTACAAAGCGGAGGGAATAAAACCGAGTAAGCCGTTTCTTTTAAATTCTCACCCTCAGCAATACCATTGAATATCCTAGAAAACATACTCTCAACCGCAGCAGTCATTCTCACAATGGGATGTGTGGGATATTTTCTAGGCATGTTATATCAAAAAAGGGGACTGAACCACACAGTCAACACAAACAAAACGGAAGACAACAGTGTCATCAGACAGCGGTTAATGAATGTTCGAAATCACATGATGCGACTCCAAGAGCTAGACAGTTTGAGGAAACGCGTAGGCGATTTTAAGCGTGAAAGTGAGGCAATCGACAAATCCATTGATCGGTTAGAAATGACATTAGAAATCCTCTACAAGATGATTGAAGATGGAAACGAAAGATTAGCTGAAACAGTACTTACGAGATTCAGTAAACATTTGCGACAACTTCTTCATGAATGTGCTTCCCCTGAAATTGAAGTTTCCGTTCATCTAGCGCATATTGATTGCATCTTGGCATTGCTATGTGCTTTACATCACAACAAATGGTCCTATGAAATGACGACTGATTCGCTGGCGGATATCGACCATGGGAGATGCATTAAATCCATGACTACATCTCCTTGGATATTTGAAAAAATGTGGGATTCAGTCCTAAAAGTAGGCAAGGAAAATCTGGTTAAACTTGAGGTCAGCAGCGACACATACAGTGTGAAATACAGACTAGAAACAAACGGCACGATTCACTTTTTCGACACGAAATTAACCTAATCTATTTATTTAATATAATATTATTAAACAGATGATTATTAATAAACTAGGAGCTGACATATTTAAAAACCTCGGTCGTTAATAGCAATTCCTGTGAGCCGTCAGACATGTTTTTCAATGTGACTTTTCCCGCTGTTCTTTCCGCATCACCTATCATCACGACAAAGGGGATATCCCGGTCTCCGGCATACTTCATTTGCTTTTTAAGTTTCACAGGATCTGGGTACATTTCTACAGCAAGTCCCTGAGACCTTAATTGAGATACCAACTGCAATTCCACGTCGCAATTCTTTTCGTTCATATACATCACTAAGACGTCAGTCGTGAGGTCAAGTGCATCGGGGAATTTATTGAAATGCGTCAACACATCCTCTATCCTATCGACTCCGAAACTGATCCCTACCCCACTCATTCCAGACCAACCAAATATTCCTGTTAAATCATCATATCGACCTCCTCCACAAATACTCCCTACTGGAGAATCTGCCACGCGAACTTCAAAAATAGCCCCCGTGTAGTAATCTAATCCACGCGCAAGCATCGCATCGAACTTTATTTTCGGAGCGTCAATACCGTCTGCAGTCGCCCGAGACAATAATGTTCTCATGTCAGAGACCCCTTTCATTCCCTCGCTGTTGCTAGAAATAACGGACGCTATGTTTGAAAGTACATCCAAACTGTTTGACGCTGAATTAATTTCAAAAAGCTTTTCGATGCCTGATGCGACATCATGATCGAATCCCCTGACCTCAAGTTCTTTGACCACCCCCTCTACACCGACTTTGTCGTATTTATCCACGGCGACCGTCCAGTCCGTCAATCTGTCGGCACCGACACCCATGGACAGCGCTACAGCAGCGAGGATACGGCGGTCGTTTATTAAAACCGTATAGCCAGGCACACCTAAGGCATCTAGGGCCTCTGAGAACACTTGGACCAAGTCGAGTTCACACAACGCACTTGTGCTGCCTATAATGTCAGCATCACATTGCGTGAATTCTTGATATCTCCCCTTTCCAGGTCTGTCGCCTCGCCAAACGGGTTGGATTTGGTATCTCCTAAATGGAAATGTCAATTCATTTCTATTCATCACGACAAATCGCGCAAAAGGGACTGTGAGATCATAGCGCAATGCCTTCTTGCTTATGGTCGGAGTTAAAAGCTTGCTGTCCTTAGAAATCAACGCTTCAGCGTTTGCTTTGGACAAATAATCTCCATTATTGAGAATACGGAAAATTAATTTATCGCCCTCTTCTCCATATTTGCCTGTCAATGTCTTCAGGTTTTCAAACGAAGGGGTTTCAACTGGCAGGAATCCATGCCTTTCAAATACACCGCGAATCGTTGAACATACCCATTGTCTGCGGGCCATAGCACGTGGACCAAAATCTCTGGTCCCTTTTGGAATTGAGGGTTTACTCATCTGGCAACAATTATACTTAATTAATTCTATCTACTTCAATATGTTTCGATCTTTTATCAAGAATGATCGTCTCATTTATTGTTACCAAATGATCGGCGTTTGACCTGAGTCCTCTAGGGCGTCATTCACCCTTGAAAATGGCTTCGATCCAAGGAAACCTCTGTAAGCAGAAAGCGGACTTGGATGAGATGAAATAAAAATGGTGTGGCGAGAAGGATCAATGATGGCTTCGAAACGTTTTGCATATTGACCCCACAGCAAAAAACATACATTGCTTTGCTTGTCGTTTGCCGCTTTAATTATATCGGAAGTGAGCTTCTCCCACCCCCAGTTCGCATGTGAACCCGGGTCTTTATGCGCAACCGTTAAGACAGAATTAATCAGCAACACACCTTGTTTGGCAAGATCTGACAAGTCAGAACTTCTTGAATCTACACTTAAATCGTTTTTCCTTTCTTCAAAAATATTGCGAAGAGACGGGGGGATTTTTGTCCCTTCTGGCACAGAAAAAGCGAGACCATCTGCTTGATCTATGCCGTGATAGGGATCTTGTCCAATGATGACCACTTTCACATCTGAATACTGACATAACCTGAGTGATTTGAATATGTTTTCAGGGGCTGGAAAGCACAATCCGGTCTTGTATGCATCGATAATACGTGCTTCAAGTGGGGGCCAATACGCTTTTAAAGAAATATTTTCGAAAGTTTTCATCCAATCCCCCACCCCTTCATCAACATGTAAAAGGCTACCTAAAGAGCTTATTGAGTGTTCTTTAGGTGCTTCAAAGTGATGGGGTTTAAAAAGTTCTCTTGACATCTTTTTAATAATCGTGCGTAATTAATTTTTGACTAGGCAAAGTAAAAGTTATTTTTGTCTTTTCCCATTTCATTTTGCAGACTACTATTCTCCCCACCATGGATCCTAAAATTAAGGCTCGACTTCAAAGTAAGAGTGGGAAAACGCTATATGGCTACCAGAAGGACGCCATAGAAGAAATGATGGGTAAATTCAATGACAAGTCTACGAATTTCAACCTTCTTTTCCAGCTGCCCACAGGTGGTGGTAAAACGGTCATTTTCTCTGAATTAGCGAAGCGGTTCATCCTCTCAACTGGAAAAAAGGTCCTCATCCTTACGCACCGAATTGAGCTGTTAGGTCAAACAAGCAAAATGCTTTCGGAAATTGGTGTACCAAACAAGGTGATCAATGCAAAAGTAAAAGATCTCGACGACGGTGAAGAGCACTGGTGCTATGTGGCCATGGTTGAAACACTGAACAATCGGATTAACGATGAGCAAATGGTGTTCGACGATCTCGGACTTGTTATTGTTGACGAGGCGCACTACAACAGTTTTCGCAAGCTATTTAAGCACTTTCGCGAGCAAATACTCCTGGGCGTAACCGCGACTCCACTAAGCTCGAACATTAAGCTTCCTCTGAACGACAATTACAATGAGCTTATCGTAGGAGAGAGTATTTCAAGCCTTGTTGACCAAGGGTATCTCGCCCGTGCGCATACCTACAATTACGACGTAAACCTCAGGGCATTAAAGGTGGGGATAAATGGTGACTACACCGTGAGTTCCTCCGAGCGACTTTATGGCAATTATCTCATGCAGGAGAAACTTCTCTATGCATATGAGGAGAAAGCAAAAGACACCAAGACCCTCATCTTCAACAACGGCATCAACACCTCAAAGCAAGTGCAAGCGATGTTCGAGGAAGAAGGCTATGAGTGCAAACACCTTGACAACACGCATAGTGAAAAAGAACGGGCAGAGATTCTGAGATGGTTTCATGAAAAGCCAGACGCAATATTGTCCTCAGTAAGTATTCTTACAACGGGATTTGATGAACCCACCGTTTCGACCATTATCCTCAACCGTGCCACAAAATCTCTGACACTCTACCATCAGATGATCGGTCGTGGTTCTAGATCTCTGCCGAAAAAGAAAAAGTTCAGCGTCATTGATTTGGGCAACAATGCCAGAAGGTTTGGATTGTGGGATGCGCATATCAACTGGAACGAGATTTTCAAAGCACCTCAATCCTTTATAGACGGGTTATATACTGATGAGGAAATCGAAGACGAATTCGTTTACAAGATGCCTCAGGAATTGTTAGACCGATTCGAAGGGGGCCCAGAGACATCATTCGATATGCTTAAGGTATATGAAGATGTCATGAAGAAAGCAGAGCGCCCGAAAAAAGCAGTCGACATCAGCCTATTACAACATAAAGCGATTATCCAGTTTGCTGCAGACGACTACTGGGATGCTGTTGAAATAATAACTGCGCTCGAAGAAGACATTAATTTTCGTGTTAAAATCTATGCCAAATGCATGGCGAAAACCACGGACAATTATCGCACTTGGCT
>JAPKBK010000108.1 GCA_028823435.1 Flavobacteriales bacterium | reverse complement strand
CCCCGTAAGGCCAATGTCTCTCAGCAAGTAAGCGATCGAATACTTGTTCTCCCCAAGACGAATCCCACAATGCCTTCAGGTTAATGCGACATATTTCGCCATCGTATGCATTGTATTCTATTTCTGAAAACCTCACAATATCACGTGTGGCATCACTCATCGAACTTTCTACGGCGATTGCTTGTGACCGTAACCTGTCGGCCCATTCGGCGATGTGAGTGACAGAACCAGAACGAATGGATTCTAACAATGGCAATACCTCGTTGCGAATTCTATTTCTCAAATACTTGGGACTTTGATTTGATTTGTCCTCTCTGAAAGGAACACGATCGAGGGCGACCCACTCCTCAATCTCTTCTTGACTCCAGCTTAGAAAAGGTCGAATAATGTTCACATTCCTGGGAGACATACCGCCTAAGGAAGAAGGCGTCACACCTCTAAGAAGTTGAATAAGTAGCGTTTCAGTTTGGTCTTTCAAATGGTGTGCCACGGCGACACAAGCAGCTCCTCGCGCCATCCTTAATTCCTCAAACCAAGCATATCTAAGACGCCTTGCAGCATCCTGAATGCCATCCCCCTTCCGAGTCGCCTCTTCTTCAGCAGGCAATTGCTTCATGTGGTACACGACGCTATTTGCGTCACACCAATCCTGAACATTTTTTGCATCCGCCTGACTGTCCGCGCCTCTCAACTGAAAATTCACGTGGGCGACCTCGAATTTTGCCCCTGCTTTTAACAATGCATTGGCCAGGCACATCGAATCCACTCCTCCACTACATGCTGCGATAATGAGCTCCCCGTCCACAACCTGGCATTTTGTCAAATCCTTTTCAAATCGGGAAATAAGATGGTGGCGCGTTTTCATGTGTGGTGTGATGTGTAAAGTTAAGGTTTACAAGCGTATACTGTGGTTAAATTGATAGTGGAATCTATTTATCAGGACTCATTTATTGCTGACTGCCTTGACGATCGCATCAGCCTTCAGCATGCATTCCTCGTATTCTTCGTGCGCGTCGCTAAGTGAGGTAATCGCTCCCCCGACATTTGCGACGAGCATCTCTGTGTTTGAATTGTGGAAGAGTGATCGGATCAGAACGTTGAAATCAAAATCACCTGTCGGTGTGATATAGCCTATTGACCCGGAATAGGCGCCTCTGCCTTCTCGCTCGATCCGGTCGATATGCTTCATGGCTGATATTTTCGGTGCGCCTGTCATAGATCCCATCGGGAATGTCGCGCGTAAGATGTCAGAAATCCCCTTGTCTTCTAGGATTGTGCATTCAATGGTAGACACCATTTGGTGTACAGTTTGGAAAGAATGAATGCCACAAAGCTCAGTGACTTCTACAGTCGCTTTCTGAGCGATACGGCTAAGGTCGTTGCGGACAAGGTCGACGATCATCACGTTTTCGGCGCGTTCTTTTTCGCTACTTTGAAGCGCATCGATAAGCGCATTGTCTTCTTCAGCGGAACGTCCTCTTCGAACTGTTCCTTTAATCGGTTGAGACATTAAACGGTCTCCTTCACGTTTCAAAAACCGTTCTGGGCTGCCACTCATAATGCGCGCAGACCTGCATTGTAAGTATCCGCTAAAAGGCGCCTGCGTGAGGTTTTGTAAACGGCAGAAAAGGGGCCAGCTCGCATTTGACGAAGCTTTGCCTTTGAGAGGCATGCATAGGTTTAATTCATACACATCTCCATTTTGGATAAGGTGTTTTACGTCGTCGAATGCCTTTAAGTATTTGCTTTTATCCCAAGACCAAACCATTTCTCCGGTCTCTCCAACGTCTTTCATCTCTCCCTTTTGGTTGATGGCTTGAAGCGCTTCTTGTGTTCTGGGGTCATTGATGTCACCACTTAAAACCTCGACGGAGGAATCAGAAAACTGAATGACGATTTCCGGTTCCCACCAGGCCAGTACAGGATGCCCTAAGGCGTCTGGATTTCGAGTTTCAAGGTTTTCTATGTCGTTTTTTAAATCATACCCAAACCACCCAAATGTCCATGCACTTCCTTCCTTTGAAAATTTTTCTAAAGCATCGAGGATTCCCGGCTCTGATGTTTTGAAGATAAGTTCACGCTTGACGCCAAGACCTAATAAGCATGAACGATTTGGGGATTGATCAAAAAGCAGAACAACGTGAGATTCACTTTCACAGAGGCTTCTTAAATCGGGTATGTGCACGAAGTTGTGGTAAACGGATTAAACGTGAAGTGCTCTATCTCCTGTAGCAGCCAGGGCGGCCTCTTTCAAGGCCTCGGTGTAGGTGGGATGCGCATGACTCATACGTGAGATGTCCTCAGCGGAGGCTCGAAACTCCATGGCCACGACCGCTTCTGCAATCATATCTGCGGCTCTTGGGCCGATCATGTGGACCCCTAAAATCTCGTCACTGTCTGCGTGGGCAAGGACTTTGACTAAGCCATCCGTGTCCATGCTCGCACGCGCTCGTCCACTGGCTTTAAATGGGAAAGACCCCACCTTGTAGCTTACACCTTCCGCTTTCAGTTGCTCTTCAGTACGACCGACTGAGGCCACTTCTGGCCAAGTATATACGACGCCTGGAATGAGGTTATAATCGATGTGTGGATGCTCGCCGTTGATTATTTCTGCGACGAAAACACCTTCTTCTTCAGCTTTGTGCGCGAGCATAGCGCCTTTAATGACGTCCCCGATTGCGAAAATATGGGGTTGCGTAGTTCGGAGTTTTTCGTCGACAGGAATCATGCCACGCGCGTCCGTCGTTATTCCGGCAGCGTCGAGGTTCAGACCATTTGTAAAGGGTTTGCGCCCCACACTCACAAGGCAGTACTCAGCTTTGAATGTCAATTCTTCTCCCTTCTTATTGTCGGCCTTAATGGTGACGCTTTTCCCTGCGGCTTTGACTTCTTTTACACCGGTTTTGAGATGAAATTTGATCCCTAATTTTTTCAAAGAACGAAGAAGTTCTTTCCCCATAGACCGATCCATCGATGCAATTAAGGAGTCCATGTATTCGATCACGGTGACTTCGGTACCTAAGCGTGCATAGACAGACCCTAGCTCTAGGCCGATCACACCTCCTCCGATCACCACCATAGATTTTGGGAGTTTTGCAAGAGAAAGGGCTTCTGTTGAAGTGATTATTCGCTTTTTATCAACGTCGATAAATGGAAGTGTACTTGGTTTTGAACCTGTTGCAATGATGACATGTTTTGCTGCCAAGTTGTAGGTGTCCGCTTTTAAAGGAGTCACTGAAATCGTATGGGGGTCAACAAAAGCGCCCATGCCATGATGAACATCAATGTTGTTTTTCTTCATGAGAAAATCAATCCCTGCTGTTGTTTGATTGACGACGTCTCCCTTGCGACTGATCATTTGAGGGAAATCGATTGACAACGTCCCCACCCCAATACCATGCGCAGAAAACTGCTCCTTCGCTTGGTGGTAATGTTCAGAACTGTCGAGCAATGCTTTCGATGGAATACACCCTACATTCAAGCAAGTTCCTCCCAGTGTTGCGTATTTCTCTATTAAAGCCGTTCGCTTCCCCAATTGAGCAGATCGGATTGCTGCTACGTAGCCTCCAGGACCACTTCCAATAACAATTACGTCGTAGGTTTCCATTTCAGATGAGAAATTGATAGAATTATTGCAAATAGATTACAAAGGTAGCCAACTCTGGCTTGCTCTGTTGTTTCTTTGCGGGGCTTATGTGGTCAAAATTAGCATCATTCATTTTACGGTATCGTTTTCTAGTGCTTGTTGCATTAGGAGGTGCGACAGTTTTTATAGGAACATACATTCCTGAACTTCGCCTTATCTATTCATTCGATGGTCTTCTGCCTAAGACGGACTCCACCTATCTCGATCATCAAAGGTTTCTCAAGCACTTCGGGGCAGAGGGAAACCTGCTCGTGATCGGGGTTGAAGATTCATCACTTTTCAAGTCAGAAGGACTGCAGAATTGGTTCGAACTTTCTGAAGATATTCGAGATATTAGGGTTGAATTTGAGGGTGTGCCGACCGTAATTATTGACTCTGTTTTCACGGTATTCAATGCTTTTTCGGTTGAAAAGGACACTTCAGATGCGACCTTAAAGGTTATTCCTTTAACCTCTAATTTGACTCGGGGTGGACCCTCGATGTCTCAAGACAGCGTAGACCTTCTCTATGATCAATTGAGAAACTTACCTTTTTTTGAGGGTGTTCTCCATTCTGAAAAAACGGGCGCAATTTTAATGATGGTCTTTCTAGACCCATATCTGTTTAACTCTAAAGACAGAGGCACTGTCGTTGAGGACATCACAAAACTGGTAGACGATTGGCAGATAAAAACGGGAACCAGAACTTATATAAGTGGACTTCCTTTTGTGAGAATCCAAATGACAAACAAAGTCAAGGGTGAAATAGGTTTGTTAATCGGCGCCGCTCTTTTCGTTACTTTTCTTTTGTTACTTCTGTTTTTCAGGAATTTTGTCACGGCAGTTGTTTGTTTGTGTGTTGTTGCAATAGGTGTGGTTTGGTCTGTGGGTTCAATCGCGTTTTTCGATTATCCCTTAACACTTTTAATGTCCCTGATCCCTCCTTTGATCATCGTCATAGGCGTACCCAACTGTATCTACCTGGTCAATAAATATCACGCTGAATTTAAAAAGCATGGGAACAAAGCCATGGCGCTTCAGCGAATGATTACGAAAGTCGGGAACGCGACGCTTCTCACGAATATCACAACTGCGTTGGGGTTTGCGACATTCATGTTTACCCAAAGTGAGATATTAAAGCACTTCGGTACGATTGCCGCTTTAAATATATTGGGTGTTTTTGTGATAAGCATTTCTGTGATCCCTACTTTGCTTACGCTTCTTCCTCCTCCGGCGCCTCGCCAAACCTCACATCTTGACCGTAAATGGGTGTATAAAGTGGTTCAGGTATTCATTCTTTTCGTTAAAAATAAAAGACGGACCGTGTACCTCGTGTCGCTCCTGCTATTGGCATTTTCTATTGCCGGAATGGTGCAAGTTCAGACCACGGGAAACATAGTCGACGACCTTCCTGAAAACGACAGAGTGCTGATTGATCTCGCTTGGCTAGAAGATAATTTTAACGGTGTCATGCCTTTTGAAATGCTCATCGATTGCGGTGTGGAAGGCGATGCACTTTCATTGCGCAACTTAAAAAAGTTAGAGCGTATGCAGCGATTGCTTGCTGAATACCCTGAATTCAGTAAAAGTATGTCAGCTGTTGATGCGACCAAATTTGCAATGCAAGGGCTGAATAACGGTAAAAAGTCTGGGTATCGCCTCCCGATTTCTAACAATGAAAAGATGAAACTTCGGTCGTATACACGACGCACCGAAGAAAAAACAAATGGGAGTGGTGATGCGGCGAGTGTGACGAGAAATTTCCTGGATTCGTCGAAAACGATTACCCGAATATCTGCGCAAATTGCAGACATTGGCACCATTGAAATGGATGAACTTATGACTGATTTACGTCCACGAATAGATTCTATTTTCCCACCATCAAAATACACAATAACGCTGACGGGTACCAGCATCGTTTTCCTTGAAGGAACCCACTATCTCGTAAAAAACCTATCGATCAGTATTTCTCTTGCGATTTTCTTGATCGCATTAGTTATGGCGCTCCTGTTTAAATCGGTCAGGATGGTGTTTATCGCACTTATTCCCAACATCATGCCGCTCTTGTTTACCGCTGGAATTATGGGTTGGACTGGGATTGCAATTAAACCTTCGACCATTCTGGTGTTCTCCATCGCATTTGGAATTTCAATAGATGACACAATACACTTTTTAGCCAAATACAGGCAAGAACTCACCCGTCTGAATTGGAACATCAAAAGGGCAGTCATTTTAGCAGTTGAAGAAACGGGTGTGAGTATGATGTACACTTCAGTCGTTCTTTTCAGTGGATTTATGATGTTTACGCTATCTGACTTTGATGGGACACGTTCCTTAGGTTTGCTCGTAAGCGTGACGCTTTTGGTTGCGATGTTTGCCAACCTACTTCTACTTCCTTCATTGCTTTTAAGCTTTGAACAATTCGTGACCACGAAAGCTTTTCAAGAGCCTTTGATGTATATCATTGACGAAGAAGAAGACATTGAACTTGAGAAATTGAGGATAGACTATGGCATCACCCCTGGGAAAGGAGATGAAAAGCATGAAGAGATTGTGAAAAGAAGGCCAAAACCTGATAACTTGGAGTCATGAATCGAAACGCATGAAGGGAATAATTTTAGCA
>JAPKBK010000107.1 GCA_028823435.1 Flavobacteriales bacterium | reverse complement strand
GGAGGTCCGAAGCGGATTCGAACCGCTGTAGCAGCTTTTGCAGAGCTGAGCCTAACCACTCGGCCATCGGACCAATAAGTCAGGCAAATATACGAAACTGAATGCATAAGGTTACACTCATTACTATCTTCGTTGTATGAATTGGAAGAGATTAATACCTAACGCCCTGACAATGGGCAACTTATTAGGTGGAGCATTTGTGTGTTGGGCTGCCGCTTCGGGTGACAATATTACAGATGGCAGGGTGGCTGCAATTTGGTTATTGGCGATGTTTTGCGATGTTTTGGACGGTTTTGTAGCGAGAAAACTAGGTGTAGATGGCCCGTTAGGCGTGCAGTTAGATTCGTTGGCGGACATGGTTACGGGTGGTTTGGCGCCCGCCTTTGTCGCATATAGACTTGTATGTGAAAGTGGTGCATGTGAAGGCTTTGTTTTAAATGCGCTTCCTGCCTTGTTAGTCGTAGCCGCGGCTT
Source organism: Flavobacteriales bacterium (assembly GCA_028823435.1). GTDB lineage: Bacteria > Bacteroidota > Bacteroidia > Flavobacteriales_D > Sanyastnellaceae > UBA974. The sequence continues at coordinate 5,832 of JAPKBK010000107.1, read as the reverse complement.
ATAGATTGGCCAGGTATAACGTCACCGCCGCTGAAGGGGGAGGAGGAATATATTTTGAGGGACTGCCTGCGCCAGCAGCGGGAATATTTTGGATGGGCATGATGATGTGGTGGGGAGTAGCTGATGGTGGTAGCAATCTTCAAATTAGGACAATGCTTATGGTCGCTGGATTGGGGATGCTTTTGATACCGCTTCTTATGGTCGTAAAGAGAAGGTTTTTCGGATTGAAAGGGTGGGGGAGCGATAGAAGAATGGACGCATTGAGATTGATTGTTTTCGCCTGTTTCGGACTTCTTTCACTTGGGACTTGGTTAACCTTGGGAAATGTTTATGCGGCGGTGCCGTTATGCGTACTTTTGTATTCGGGTTTGGCCTTCATATTTGCACCCAAAAACCATACGACATGAAATTTGTAGCAGAAATTGACATCATGCCTTTGCCGGCACTTCTTGATCCACAAGGGAAAGCTGTGGGGAGTAATATGGGGAATATGGGCCTTCCAGAGATTGTGGGTGTGAGAATTGGCAAGCACGTTACCTTAGAGATTGAGGCATCCGACAGGGGCATTGCGGAGAAGAAGGTGACAGAGGCATGTGAGAAGCTTCTTGTAAACCAAATCATGGAAGGATTCTCCTTCCGTTTAGAAGAGGCATAAGGAACGCACGTTTGAGGGAGTGCTAAAGCAGTCCCATCGTTAACAATATCGCGAAGACCTCAGCAGGAGATGGATCGCCTTGCATGACAGCCACGATGTCGAATGGGCTGATGCTATCTTCTTTAAAGATGTTTAAAATTCCAGGATTATTTCTGTCTTGCGCAATAGAATAAGCGAGATCTAACGGGAAAGTACTGTCCCCGACATAGATGTATTTTCCATCAAGGGTATAGGTGATCGCATCGGTGAAATACGAGTCACCGATATAGAATTTCCCTTCGCGGAAGGTGTAAGATAAGTTGAAGCTACTTGTGCTGTATCCTGAATAGATTTTATTGCGTTCAACGGTGTATGCGATGTCTCCTCGCCAATCATTTCCCAGACGAACGACACCTCCATCGATATGACAAACAATCTCATCCCACCTCATATGGGTCGTGGGGTAAACGAAAGTCCCGGTTTGGCCTATCGCAGACAAAGAAGTGTATGCCAGAGTAACGGTCAATAAAAGCCTAGAAATCATAAAGGAAATATACGCTTAAAACGAAAACATTAACCCCATTAAAAGGGATTATACTTGCTTAAAGCGTGCTTCATGCTCACAAACTTCCCAAGCTGATTTGAGGGCATTGTCAATATCCGCGATAAGGTCTTCAGGGTGTTCAAGCCCGATAGACAAACGGACAAGCCCCTCTGTGATTCCATGGCGAAGTTTCTCTTGGGTAGGAACTCCAGCATGAGTCATGCTTGCAGGATGTTCTGCCAAAGATTCAGTAGAACCTAGGCTCACTGCCAATTTGAAGTGTTGAAGAGAATCGAGGAATGCAAACGCAGCTTGACGTCCTCCGGGCAACTCCATGGCAAACATGCCTCCTCCGTTGACTTGTTGCGCTTGTGCAATACCTGCAGATTTATAATCTCCAGACCCTGCCAAATCCTCTGCCCAAGCCGAGAATATTTTATTGATCCCCTTGATCGGCGTGCCAGGTGTCTTTTGAAGATGGTCCAGGACTTGACGTGCAGAGCTAGACTGACGCTCCACGCGTATCGCCAATGTTTCCATTGAGCGTGCGAGCATCCAACTTGTGTGAGGGTCTGCCATGCCTCCTAAAAAGGTTCTGTACTCAAACACCTTTGCCATGGCTTCACGTTCACCACTTACAGCGCCTGCGACAAGATCGCTGTGGCCACCGATGTATTTGGTTGCTGAATAAACATTCAAGTCTGCACCTAATTCGAGGGGACGCTGAAGAATAGGCCCCAGGAATGTGTTGTCAACAGCCACGAGAATTCTGTGGTCATCAGAAGTGCGGGCCTTTGCCCAATCTGTTGCAGTTTTTATACTGTGTACTTGTAGTGTCGGATTGGCAGGTGTTTCGAGAAAGATCATTCCAGGCAAGCCATCTTCTTCGCTCATAAGCGCCAACTCATCCAAGTTCTCCAGTTTTCTCACGGAAACCCCCATTGAAGGCAAGATTTCATCTACAATATGTTGCGTTCCACCATAAAGAGGCCCGACATACCAAAGCGCTCTTTCTGATCCAGTCCATGCAAATAAGGTGGTGCTTATAGCAGACATTCCGCTAGAAAATACCGCAGCGGCCTCGGACTCATCCCAAGCTGCAAGTCTTGTTTCGGCAACACTCAATGTCGGATTCCCTAGACGACTGTATATAAATCCACCCTCTGGCGGAGTTTCAGCTCCCTCTACACCATACGCTGTTTCCATATGTGCTGCTCCGATGGCTGCGCTTGGAAAAACGAACGTTGAAGCGGGATGAATGGGTGGCTTTACCGCACCGTGATTGTCAGCTGGGTTGTAACCCGCAAATAATGCTTTTGTTTCCAAATGTGTCTTCATAGAGATAAAACTACCCCAAACAGACATGCGTTGTTACATATGCTGAACAAATGCGCAAAAATGATTGAAATTAGTTCGTTTTGTTCTATTTTGTGCTGTGAAAAGAGTAATAAACAGAACAAATGGACTTAGTTGACACACTTGACCGCACAATTGTAGAGCATTTGGAGTTTGATGGCAGATGCAGTATGCAAGACTTAAGCGACCTGACGGGATTAAGCCGAAGTGCCGTATTTGCGCGCGTAAAACGCCTGGAGAGTGACGGTGTCATTCAGGGATATACTGTAAAGATTGACAGAAAGAAGATGGGGCTTGAAATTCGCGCCTTTTGTAGTGTCAATCTTAAACTACACGAAAGAGCGGCTTTGGAAGAATTTGAACACGATATAGGAAGCTACAGGGAGGTCAAGTCATGCTATCACCTCACAGGATCTTCGGACTATATGCTTGAAGTTCATGTTCCAGATATGGATCACTATCACAAGTTTATTACACGAAAAATAGCTGCAATGGACAACATCGCTCAGGTAAAGAGCATGTTCGTAATGAATGAGATTTTAGAGCGCTAAACCCTTGAGTCGCTAATTTTATTCTTCGATCGCCTTGATGCCGGGAAGTGTTTTTCCCTCGAGATATTCTAACATCGCGCCACCTCCCGTACTTACATAGCTTACATCTCCTGCAAACCCCGCAGCATTTATAGCCGCAACCGAATCTCCTCCACCCACTAGTGTGTAGGCGCCATTTTCCGTTGCGTCTTTCATCGCCTCGGCGACCGTAAACGTGCCTTTTGCACACGCAGAAAACTCAAAGACTCCCATCGGTCCATTCCAAAGTATGGTTTTACTTGTTCTCACGGCTTCCTCGAATTCAGCACATGCTTTCGGCCCGATATCTAACCCCATCCAGCCATCTTTAATTTGAGAAGAGCTGCAGGTTTCAAAATTCGCTTCCTCAGAAAATCGGTCTCCACAGACAGAATCAATCGGGAGAAGAACTTCAGTATTGTGCGCGATCGCCTTTTCTAAAATCGCCCTGGCTCTTTCAACCATCTCTTCCTCCACAAGGCTTGCGCCCACGCTTCCTCCTTTTGCCAAAATGAATGTGTATGCCATTCCACCGCCTATCATAAGCCTGTCAACATCTTCAACCATGTTTTCTAAGATGGCGAGTTTGCTACTCACCTTTGCACCTCCGATAATCGCTAGAAGTGGTTTTGTAGGAGCAGCCATTACTTTTCTAAGCGCCTCTATCTCAGCGACCATGAGTGTTCCAAACGCCTTGTCTTCGGGGAAGAACCGCGTGACAATAGAGGTAGAAGCATGTGCTCTGTGAGCGGTTCCGAAGGCGTCATTCACATAGACGTCTCCGTTTTCAGCGAGCTGTCCCGCAAAGAATTCGTCACCCTCCTTTTCTTCGGGATGAAATCTCAGGTTTTCTAGGAGTGCAATTTCTCCCGCCATTAAATTCTGAGTAATGTCTAATGCGGAATCGCCCACGCAATCCTCAGCAAACTTGACCGGTTTCCCTAACAATTGTTCGAGACAAGGCACAATATTCTGTAGGCTTAACGCTTTTGACCTCCCTTTAGGTCTCCCCAAATGGCTCATCAAAACGACGGATGCTCCACCTTCAAGGAGTGCATGGATGGTGGGAAGCGCCCTTCGAATTCGGGTGTCGTCCTGTACCGCCAATGAACGATCTAATGGCACGTTAAAATCAACTCTCACGAGCACTCTTCGGCCTTTGATGTTTAAATCAGAAAGATTCATGTTTTATTTTCTTAAGAGAAAAGCGTCGCCATACATACACGTGCTTCTACATAAGAAGCAATATCTGAAATCGCGATACGCTCCTGAGTCATTCCGTCACGCTCTCTCACGGTGACTGCATTGTCTTCTAAAGAGTCGTGATCTATCGTAATACATAGCGGCGTACCAATTGCATCTTGTCGGCGGTAGCGTCTTCCAATTCCGTCTTTTGCATCATACTGAACGTTGTGGTTGATACGTAGGATTTTAAGGATCTCCTCTGCTTTCTCAGGAAGGCCATCTTTTTTAACGAGAGGAAGGATTGCTACTTTTACTGGGGCCAAAGCATAAGGAATATTTAATACTGTACGCGTATTGCCCTCGCCCAAATCTTCTTCATTATATGCGTTGCTAAGTACTGCGAGAAACATGCGATCAAGACCGATCGACGTTTCTACGACGTAAGGCACGAAGCTCTCTTTTGTTTCAGGATCGAAGAATCGAAGTTTTTTACCGCTATGCTCCTCGTGGCTTTTAAGATCGAAGTCCGTGCGTGAGTGAACCCCCTCAAGTTCTTTGAAACCCATAGGGAAGTTGAATTCGATATCACAAGCGGCATCGGCGTAGTGCGCGAGTTTAATGTGATCGTGAAATCGGTAATTCTCATCTCCCAACCCCAGAGATGCGTGCCATTTTTTACGCTCCGCTTTCCAATGTTCATACCACTCTGCCTGTGTTCCTGGCTTGACAAAGAACTGCATCTCCATTTGTTCAAATTCACGCATGCGGAAGATGAATTGTCGCGCGATAATTTCATTCCGGAACGCCTTCCCTATTTGGGCGATCCCGAAGGGGAGTTTCATGCGGCCGCTCTTCTGGACATTTAAGAAGTTCACGAAGATGCCCTGCGCGGTTTCTGGGCGGAGATATATGATGCCTGAATCGCCACTTACAGCACCTAACTCCGTGTTAAACATCAAGTTAAACTGACGTACATCGGTCCAGTTTTTTGACCCACTCACAGGACAAACGATTTCCAACTCCTCAATAAGCGCTTTCACCGCATCGAGGTTTTCTGCGTTCATCGCGTCCTTAAACCTGTCGTTTATGTCGTCTATCGTCTTCTGTCTCCGGAGCACGTTTGTGTTCGTCGCGCGAAACTCTGCTTCGTTAAAGCTGTCCCCAAAGCGCTTCAGGCCCTTTGCCACGTCCTTGTCAATCTTCTTGTCAATCTTTGCAATGTGATCCTCAATCAACACATCTGCTCGGTATCGTTTTTTGCTGTCCTTGTTGTCGATCAGCGGATCGTTAAAAGCGTCCACGTGACCTGAAGCCTTCCATGTTTTTGGATGCATAAATATCGCCGCATCGATCCCCACGATATTGTCATTCATCCGCACCATAGCTGTCCACCAGTAATTTTTGATGTTGTTCTTAAGCTCGCTCCCAAGCTGCCCGTAGTCATATGCGGCACTCAGTCCATCGTAGATCTCACTACTTGGAAAAACAAAGCCATACTCTTTTGCATGACTAATTACTTTTTTCAATCCGTCTTCTTGGCTCAT
>JAPKBK010000106.1 GCA_028823435.1 Flavobacteriales bacterium | reverse complement strand
AAAGTGATTGTTGAATCGGCAGCTTTGGTCGGTTCTGCGAATAAATATTTGTTTGACCCATGGGATGACGACATGTTCGCACAAGTGTTGTCGATATACTGGAAGCCATGGGGCATTGCAAAAGACACCATTGTCACGTTTGGGAATTCACCAATCAGTTATTTGGAAAACAATGATACCTACGCAATTGTAGAACCCGAATCTATTACACTGCCTTATTAATAGAGAAGACTGAGCCGTCGTTAATTAAATTTATGGGGAACAACCATCATAAATTCAGGAATGGTGACGTTAAAAAGTTCTCCATCAGTTTGGCGTTCCATAATGTAGATACCACCCATTTTCCCCATATCAGATAAAAGATTACAGCCTGAAACATAATTATGAGACTGTCCAGGCGTTAAAATGGGCTGCTGTCCTACAACACCATCGCCTTCTACTTCACTTTTAGTCCCATTTGAATCACATATAAACCAATGGCGTTTTTTAAGTTGAACTGTATCATCACTGACATTCTTAATCGTGATGCTGTATGCAAAAAAATAGTGGGACGCAATGGGATGCGAATGTTGTGCATTGTATTGAATGTCAACACTAACTTGAATGCCAGAAGTTGATTGAGTGATCATCATATTTGAGGCTTAACGTCGGTATAAATATACTTACTAAAAATCTAAGACTCCGTGCCATTTATGATCTAAACCCATCATTATATCTGTTCAGGAACGAATGACATCCCTTACCATAACCAGTTTATCATCTCCCACTGAAACCAAATAATTGTGATAAGAACTCCAAAATAATTTATTGACAGAGTGCGTATGTCCTTCGAATTTGGTTTTTGTGATGCGTTTTAATAATTCATGTGTTTTTGCATCCCAAATCTTAATGGTTTTGTCTCGACTTGCTGTGGCAAACAAGGTCGCGTCAGGATTAAAAACAATGTCGTAAATCGCCCAATTGTGTGCGGGGATGGACCTGATTACCTCATAATTTTCGACGTTCCAGATGTTCAAATGTGCATCTTTCCCACCTGTCAAAAGGAATTTCCCATCAGGACTATATCGCACAACATACACTGCCGATTGGTGCGCCATAAAATCTGTTTTATGATCTAATGTGTGGAGGTCAAATACAAGCACCTTGTGATCACCAAGTGCGACAGCTATCTCGGAAGTCGTGTCATTAAAATCAATGTTGCGTACTTTCTCATTTGTCAGTTTTTTTATTTGAATCAACGACAAAGTATCAAGAGAACAAACGGAAAAATCACCGTCCCCACTGGCAGTATAAAAGCAATTTGTTTTTAATGAATACTTGATATCAAAAATGGGTGCAGTATGATGTTGCAGTATTTTAATTTCTTCTTTTTTCTCTAAATCAATTATAATAACACTGCCTGTTGTTGTTCCTGCGAGTAACAGTTGCTTTTCTGGAATATGACAAATTGCATAAACAGGTGAGGGCAATGAGGCCGCAAACTTTTCAGCCTTCAGGGTTTTTAAATTCCACAGTGCAATAAATTTATCACTTCCACCTGTAAAAACAGTATGTTCAGAGAGACCTTGATCTATGGCATATATACAACCGCTGTGACCTGATAATGCTGCGATATGTTTTACTTCAACTCCCATTTGATTTATTGTTACAGTTGACATTGTTAGATTTCTATCGAAATATAATCTCTGATTCGTGAGGTTTCATTGGGGATACAGCATTCTTCGAAACACAATTGGTACAAGCAGCCAATATAACCTTTTTCAAATTGTCTTTTCTTATACCCGTTGTGAATAAGACGTGATGGAACTTCATGATTATTTATTATCTCTACATCAATGGGTGTACTTTTGCGCCGCTTCAAAAGTACTACAAGCTTAAATAAATGAATAGATTACTTAATTTTTTTGACTTTAAACAAGTCGTGAATTACAAGTTAGAAATACTGAGTGGAATTACAGTGGCCCTGGCCCTCATTCCCGAAGCGGTTGCATTTGCAATCATCGCTGGCTTGAGCCCGTTGACTGGTTTATATGCTGCGTTCATGGTAGGCCTCGTAGCGTCAATCTTCGGAGGAAGACCAGGCATGATCTCTGGAGCCACTGGAGCGATCGCTGTAATAATTGCACCACTTGCGTTAATGCATGGTGTTGAGTACGTTTTTGCCGCCGTTATTCTGGCAGGCGTATTCCAAATCGGGGCTGGATTGTTCAAACTGGGAAAACTCATGAGACTCGTTCCGCAACCGGTGATTTTCGGTTTTGTGAATGGTTTGGCAATCATCATAGGCGGAAGCCAAATTTCTCAATTCAAAAACGCATCAGGAGAATGGTTGCAAGGGAATGACATGTATATTTTCTGTGGACTTGTGGCGCTTGCAATGGCAATCATTGCAATCTTACCCAGGCTTACAAAAGCTATCCCTGGGGGCTTGGTCGCTATTGTAGTCGTCTTTGCACTGGCGTATGGTTTGGACTTAGATACAAAGACTGTCGGAGATCTCGCGTCTATTAAAGGAGGCTTCCCTCCATTCCACCTTCCAAATCTTCCAATCACTATTGAGACGTTGCAGATTATCCTTCCTTTCTCTGTCATCATCGCATCTGTGGGACTCATTGAGAGCCTTTTAACCTTAAATATTGTGGATGAATTAACGCAGACTCGAGGAAAAGGGAATCGAGAATGTGTCGCGCAAGGATCTGCAAATATATTAAGTGGGATGTTCAGCGGAATGGGTGGATGTGCCATGATCGGACAAAGCCTCATCAACGTCTCATCTGGAGCTCGTGCGAGATTGTCCGGAATCGTAGCATCTGTGATGCTCCTGATTTTTATCGTTTTCGGATCTGGTCTGATTGAAAAACTTCCGATGGCTGCGCTCACTGGACTTATGCTCATCGTCGCAATCGGTACATTTGAATGGGCCTCTTTCAGAACGATTAGACGTATGCCACCGAGTGACGTCCTTGTGATGGCGATTGTCACCCTTGTAACCGCTTTCCTTCATAATCTCGCACTGGCAGTTCTCGTAGGCGTGATCATCTCCGCACTCGTCTTTGCATGGGACAATGCGAAGAGAATTCGTGCACGTAAGCACATCGATAAGGATGGCTGGAAACATTATGAAATTTATGGCCCACTTTTTTTCGGATCTACAACAGTATTCTCAGAGAAATTTGATGTCACAGGAGATCCCAATCACGTCGTAATAGACTTCAAGGAAAGCCGGATTTCTGACATGAGCGCCATCGAAGCTGTAAGTAAGGTCACTGCACTTTATGCAGAAGCTGGTAAAAAAGTTCACCTTCGCCACCTTTCAAAGGACTGCCGAACACTTCTTGACCGCGCGGACGCAATCATCGAAGTCAACCACTTCGAAGACCCGACCTACAAGGTGGTTTCTTAGAACCGGGCACTATACGCAGACTGATCTCTTTTAAAGCTCTTTCAGTTTTAAAAGAAAAATGAGGTTTCCCGGATTGATAGATTCACTTGTATTCATGTACGCATCTTTATGTCGTGAGATAAATATGCCATTGAATTCATTAGTTTCACAGTTGTAGTCGTCCCTGCCAAGGTAGTAATTCTCTCTAGGGAAATAATATTCACTGTTGTTGTTGTCTCCGACTCTACCATACGGTATGTCAGTAAATACATCTAATTTCAACCGATTTAATTGACCATATGTTAGCGCGAGATAACACTCATTCTCTATTGCAAATATTCGCCAAACAATATCATTTGCTGTGTTGTTCTCAACCTCCTCATTCGCCAAATCTATTTTAAGCGTATTTCTTTGATTGTTGGGATTGGATTCCTTCACATTAAACAGAAAAGACTCTTCAGTGTCGTCATTATATATAATTGTAAAAAGTTTGTTTTTTAGAATTTCTATTTTAGGTAATTGAGAATCAAAATAATCCTTATTTTCAAGATCGAGAAGATCGCTAAAGGTACTTGAAGAAGTCACCTTTACGTTAGGCTTAGCGCTCCAGTAGGCAAATGCGTTGCCATCAAGTATTTCAGGAAGTTGAAGGACTGAACCTTTGTTCTTGTCCTCGTCGTAATAATCATCTCTATTGTTAATTTGTCTGTCACCAAAAACGATCTTACTTAAAACCAGCTGGAAAGAATTATTTGGCAATGGGATTTGGTCAAAAAAGTAATTGTTTAAAAAATCATTGCTTGTATTTGTTGTGGACTGAAAGTTTGACAAAGAGTCTTGAAGTTGTATAATCAAATCCTCAGAATTTAAAACAGATTCTTGAAGTTGAACCATGGAGTTCTGACAATCTAAAATAGCGTTCTGAAGTTGTACAATGGTGTCCTGATTATTTACCGATGAGTCTTGACTATTTACAAATGAGACCTGACAATCTAAAAGATCGGCCTGAAGTTGTACAATGGAGTCCTGAAAATTTAAAATGGAGTCTTGACTGCTTACAAACGAGGACTGATACCCTAAAATGGTTTCATTAAGGTTCGCCATTTCAATATCACATTCAGATTGTAAGCGCTCTATCTCCTGATTGTTTATTACAACTAAATTACTCAGTCTTGAAATCTCAATCTCATTCATGTCGTTTGCCGATGCCAGTAATGACACATTCAGTAACAGTGAATCTTTGGATTCTCCTAACATGTAATTGACATCCTTTAAGGAGTCTATTTGAGTTGACAAACCCAGTATATGCTCCTTAAGATTAGATTTATTCATCTTATTAATATCCTGCGCTTTAAAGGCTGAATTAGATAAGAGACAAATGATGATAAAGAGGCTAAATAAATGTTTCATAACCTCAAATATCGGTACTTTTCAGCGACACCTAACCTCCACCTTCTCTCATACGTGTTCTATTTCCAAGACCGAACACCATGTAACGATCAATGGACGAGTTTGTTGAATAAACGCCAGAGAATAAATCAGGTTTGATTAATGCTTGTTGAGGTGCTGACCCCACATGATCGACAAGCCTATAATGGCGCCAACTGAGGCGATTCCGCCGATAATCCAAGCAGGGTTACCCTGGCTTTTAAATTGAAAAGCAAAAACACCTAAGACACACAGGAGACTTATCAGAGGAACGAACTGCAGCCAAGCCCGTTTATTTGTTAATCTGGCCACCTTTTCTGTGCGCTCTGTCCATACCAGTCTGCTCAAAGCGTCCTGCATGTCACGACCGAAAGCCGGAGTGGTATAAACTTCACCATCCCCCTCTTGAATCGTGACTTCGTAACGAAAATACCCTGGGTCAATTGTACTCGGCCCCACTAGCTTGCAATCAAGCGCTTTTCTAGATTTTCTTTTCATACTGACAAACTTACTTGGCGAATTTCACTGATTTTTTGATTGGATAAGAGCCACGTCGTGACAAACAAATACGTTTAAGATGATGCGAAATTACACAATAAAAGCGCATTTTATTTCTCTTTTTGTTTTTACAGTTGCAAAAGAGACACACGAAACAATCTGATTGATTACTGTACCACAAATTTCTTCTCTACAGAACCGTCATCGTAGATATATAAAAAGATTTGAGGCGATAAATCTGACACTTCTCGCCCAAGCACATCCGTGATTTTGACTATTTTCTTTTCTCCTTCAGCATTTGGCTTTTCAATCGCCACAGCCGATTCACACAGACTATCAAAAAACAACCAAGCTTCTCTGCTTGAATCGATGTCCATATTGCCATATGCACCAGGCCAATCATGACCACCGCCGTTGACCGTATAAAGCCAAACCTTGGCACACTCCTCATCAACACCAAATTTCTCGAACGATACTGTGCTGCCATCATTGGAAGCAATGTTGGGGAAATTACCTGTTGCATTTAATTCTATGTCATACAAATCCACAAAAAAGTCTATGGTCGCGGGGATGCTCGGATACGCCCCCCAATCATCTTGGTTGTTATAGTCTCCGTCATAGTAGGTGACATTGTCTTGGGTGCCATGAATCTCAAGGATACCCACCTTTTGAGACGGGGTACAATCGTCCATGATGTCTTGCATAATCATCCCCGAGATAGGCGCAACACCTAAGAAAGACTCAGAGGCTTCGCACGCAAGCAAATAACAGAAATCGCCGCCATTTGACATCCCTGTACAAAACACCTTGTCAGGATCAATCGAATTGTCTGCGGAAAACAAGGTGATTAAATCCTCTAAAAAAGCCACATCGTCCACTGTTTCATTGTTTTGGAAATCATAGCCAACATTGAAGAACGTAGTTCCACCAGAGTCTTCAATACCTTGAGGATAGCACACCGCAAATCCATACTCAGTCGCCAAATTGTTAAAATCAGAATAATTCATGATGCCCTGTGCGGTCCCGGTATAACCATGACAGACAAATACCAAAGGACAGTTTTCTGGCGCGCTACTGGGTTTAAAATAAATATACTCTCTTTGAAATTTACCACTGTTGATCTCACCA
>JAPKBK010000105.1 GCA_028823435.1 Flavobacteriales bacterium | reverse complement strand
CTTCCCAGAGGCACCGTAGATGCTGGTCATTCCTACTTTTTTCCCTATTAATCCAGGCATTTTTTTTTGTTATTTTAAATAGACTTTAAATAGACAGAGTCTATTGTCAGACTTTAATTTCAACTTCAACTCCACTTGGCAACTCCAAACGCATGAGCGCATCTACTGTCTTAGAAGAAGAACTGTATATGTCTATGAGACGTTTGTAATTACTAAGCTCAAACTGTTCACGGGCCTTTTTATTAACGTGAGGCGATCGTAAAACAGTAAATATTCTTTTGTGCGTAGGTAAGGGAATAGGTCCGCTAATTACAGCACCTGTAGATTTTACAGTTTTAACTATTTTCTCTGCCGATTTATCAACCAAATTGTGGTCGAATGACTTGAGTTTTATGCGAATTTTTTGTGTCATGACGTTCCTCTATATTAACCTTGGGCTTCTTCTATAACTCTCTCTTGAACATTTCTAGGTGCCTCAGAATAATTACTGAATGACATACTAGATGTAGCACGACCTGAAGTTAAAGTTCGAAGGTCTGTAACGTATCCGAACATCTCTGAGAGAGGCACTTTTGCGTTAATCACAGTCTTACCAGAACGTTCGTCAGTACCTTCTATAATCGCACGACGTTTGTTAAGGTCACCAATACAATCACCCATGTTTTCTTCAGGTGTAACAACCTCAAGAGACATCATAGGCTCAAGAATCTTAGGCGTACATTGTTTAATCGCATTTCGGTAAGCAAACTTAGCAGCTTGCTCAAACGAGATTGCATCCGAGTCAACAGGGTGAAAACTTCCATCCAACAACTCAACTCTTAAACTATCCATTGGGAATCCAGCCAACACACCATTTATCATGGCTGTTTTGAAACCTTTCTCAACAGCTGGAATAAATTCACGAGGAACGTTTCCGCCCTTGACTGAACTTTTAAATTCTAAACCATCTTTTGAAGGATCGGTAGCAGGTCCAACGATCACGCTGATGTCAGCGAATTTACCACGACCACCAGATTGTTTCTTGTAAACTTCACGGTGCTGAATGTCAGAAAAGATTGCCTCTTTATATGCAACACGGGGCTGACCTTCATTACACTCAACATGGAATTCACGACGAAGACGGTCAATGAGAACCTCAAGATGAAGCTCACCCATACCAGAGATAATGGTTTGTCCACTTTCATCGTCACTCTTAACAGTAAACGTAGGATCCTCTTCAGAAAGCTTTGCAAGACCATTTGATAATTTATCAAGATCAGCTTGCGACTTAGGTTCAATTGAAATACCAATTACCGGTTCTGGGAACGACATTGACTCAAGAACAATTGGTGAGTCTTGAGCACATAAAGTATCACCTGTACGTATGTCTTTAAAACCGACAACCGCACCAATATCACCCGCCTCCAATTTGTCAATTGGATTCTGTTTGTTTGAGTGCATTTGGAAGATACGTGAAATACGCTCTTTCTTATCAGAACGTGTGTTCTTCACATAAGATCCCGCAGGAAGCGTTCCTGAGTAGGCACGAACAAAACACAAACGACCTACGAAAGGATCTGTTGCAATTTTAAACGCCAAACCTGCAAAAGGCTCTTCTGGATCCGGCAAGCGCTTCACTTCTATCTCCTCATCCTCTGGATCATGACCGATGATAGACCCGACATCATAAGGTGATGGAAGGTATCTCATTACGCCGTCAAGCATAGTTTGTACGCCCTTATTCTTAAAAGCTGACCCACACATGATGGGTGTAATGTCCATTGAAATGGTTGCTTTACGAACAGCAGCGTGAATTTCATCTTGCGTTAAGCTGTCTGGATCCTCAAAGTATTTCTCCATAAGCGTATCGTCCTGCTCAGCTACTGATTCGATCAGCTTTTCACGCCATTCAGTAACGGTCTCAATAAGATCTTCAGGAATAGCGATCTCATCCCAAGTCATCCCCATGTCTTCTTCGTTCCAAACAAAAGCTTTGTTTTGAACCAAGTCAACAACACCACGAAACGTTTCTTCTGCGCCAATAGGAACTTGAAGAGGTACTGGATTTGCACCGAGCATCTCACGAATCATATTGACCACGTTAAAGAAGTCTGCGCCGGAACGGTCCATCTTGTTGACGAATCCGATACGTGGAACATTGTATTTATCTGCCAAAGACCAGTTTGTCTCTGATTGCGGCTCCACTCCTGAAACTGCACAAAAAAGACCAACAGCGCCGTCCAACACCCTCAATGATCGCTCAACCTCAACAGTGAAATCAACGTGACCGGGAGTGTCGATAATATTTATTCTATGCTCGAGATCATTAAATTCCCAAAAACATGTTGTTGCAGCAGACGTGATTGTAATTCCACGCTCTTGCTCTTGCTCCATCCAATCCATTGTAGCTGCACCATCGTGAACCTCACCAATCTTATGTGAAATTCCAGTGTAGTATAGGATACGCTCCGTACATGTCGTTTTACCGGCATCTACGTGGGCCATAATGCCGATGTTCCTTGTTAGGTTGAGGTCTCTCTTTGCCATAATATTATTAGAAACGGAAGTGAGCGAATGCTTTGTTTGCCTCAGCCATACGGTGGGTGTCTTCTTTCTTTTTGAAAGTAGCTCCCTCTTCTTTTGCAGCAGCGATAATCTCTGCAGCCAAACGATGTGCCATTGACTTTTCGTTGCGTTTACGCGCAAAACTTATAAGCCAGTTCATCGCAAGACTGTTCTTACGACCATCACGTATAGGTGTAGGTATCTGGAAAGTGGCTCCACCGACACGACGGCTTCTTACCTCTACTCCTGGAGTTACATTTTCAAGTGCTTTCTTAAAAAGCTCTATACCGTCTTCACCAGACTTTTCAGCAACTTGGTCAATGGCGCTATAGAATATCTTAAAGGCGGTACTCTTCTTTCCGTCCTTCATTAAACTGTTGACGAAAACAGTTACTTGAACATCTCCGAATTTTGGATCCGGGAGGACGCGGTGCTTTTTGGCTACTTTCCTTCTCATAGTTCAGTTTGTTACTTCTTCTTAGGTCTTTTTGCTCCGTACTTAGAACGACTCTGAGTACGTCCATCAACACCAGCTGTATCGAGTGCACCACGAACAATGTGGTAACGAACACCTGGCAAATCTTTTACACGTCCTCCACGAACCAACACAATACTGTGCTCTTGTAGATTGTGTCCTTCACCACCTATATACGCGTTCACTTCGTTTCCGTTAGTTAAGCGCACACGAGCAACTTTCCTCATTGCTGAGTTAGGCTTCTTCGGTGTTGTTGTATAAACACGAACACAAACGCCACGACGTTGCGGACATGAGTCCAAGGCTGCGGACTTGCTTGTTACCGGCTTTGTGTACCGGCCCTTTCGTATTAGCTGCTGTATTGTAGGCATCGTAGCGGTTAGCGTTATCAAATGTGCATAAAAAAGACTTTCCCAATTTTTAATGGGGACGCAAAAGTATAACATTTTCTATTAAATCCAACAACATCGGAGCAATTTTTCATTGAAAATGATAAAGGGCACTTCACTTCCTCCTGAATAGTACAATACTTAACTTCGCACTGTGGAATTTCTAAACGATTTAAATGAGCCCCAAAAAGCAGCTGCTGAGCACTTACGAGGGCCGATGATGGTAATAGCTGGTGCGGGAAGTGGCAAGACCAGAGTACTTACCTACCGAATTGCTCACCTTATGAGCAAAGGAATCGATCCGTTTTCGATTCTAGCCTTGACCTTTACAAACAAGGCCGCCAAAGAAATGAAACAAAGAATAGGCAAGGTTGTCGGGGACAATGAAGCAAGACATTTGATGATGGGAACATTCCACAGCATCTTTGCTCGGATTCTTCGAATCGAAAGCGATCGGATTAATTATCCGCATAATTTCACGATCTACGACAGCCAAGACAGCAGAGCGTTAATTAAAGATATTATTAAGGGATTAGGTCTTGACGATAAAGTATATAAGGTCGCAGCGGTTGCAAATAGAATTTCGGGTGCGAAGAACAACCTGATTAACGCTGCACACTATGTGAACCATGTCGAAATTCAAGCTGAAGACAAACAAGCTGGAAAACCTAGAATCTCAGATGTCTTTAAAGCGTATGAAATTAGGTGCTTTAGAGCAGGTGCAATGGACTTTGATGACCTACTCTATAAAATGAATGTATTGCTGAGAGATTTCCCAGACTTACTTCACAAGTATCAGCATCGATTCCAATACATATTAGTAGACGAGTATCAGGATACCAATTATGCGCAATATCTGATTATCAAACAGCTTGCTGCTGCGCATGAAAACATCTGTGTGGTAGGAGATGATGCACAGTCTATTTATGGGTTTAGAGGCGCGAGCATTCAAAATATCCTGAACTTTAAAAAGGATTATCCAGATACGGCGACTTACAAACTGGAGCAAAACTACAGGTCCACGAAGATGATTGTCAATGCAGCGAACTCTGTGATCGCGATTAATAAAAACCAAATAAAGAAAGAGGTTTGGACAGCAAACGCGGAAGGAGAAAAAATAAAGATTCACAAGGCAAATAGCGACAATAACGAAGGACGATTTGTCGCTGACCACATCTTTGAAACAAGGGGCATCTCGCAATGTGAGTATGGGGACTTTGCCATTCTATATCGAACGAACGCACAGTCGAGATCTTTTGAGGAGAGCCTCAGGAAAATCAATATCCCATATAGGATTTACGGGGGACAGAGTTTCTATCAAAGAAAAGAGATCAAAGACTTGATTGCATACTTTCGACTTACGGCAAACCCAAGGGACGATGAAGCATTAAGGCGTATCATTAATTACCCCGCAAGAGGAGTCGGAAATACAACTTTGGATAGATTGTTCTCCGCTGCAGGAGAAAGAGACATGGGGGTGTATGATTTGATGACTCTGGGTGAGCAGCCCGAAACAATTAAAAAAGCAGCGTGGTCAAAAATCGTTGACTTCACTGAAATGATGAAAGGGTTTTCTGCAGATATGGAAAACCAAACCGCGCATGCTTTGGGATTGCAGATTGCCAAACGATCTGGGATCGTCCATCAATTGTATACCGACAAGACCCCAGAGGGTGTCGCGCGATATGACAACATTCAGGAACTCCTGAACGGTCTTCAAGCATTCAGCGAGCAACCTGACCCAGAAAACCCGGATGCAATTCGCACACTTTCTGACTTCTTACTTGATGTCGCCTTATTAACAGATGCTGACAAAGACGACGACGACACGAATAAGATCTCTCTCATGACAATCCACGCTGCAAAAGGTTTGGAATTTAAACATGTGAATATCGTGGGATTAGAAGAAAATCTATTCCCAAGTCAACGATCTATGGACTCTAGGGAAGACCTTGAAGAAGAAAGACGGCTTTTCTATGTCGCGATCACAAGAGCCTGCGTAAGCTGTACGTTATCCTACGCAACAACAAGATTCAAGTGGGGGCAACTACACCAAGGAGATCCGAGCCGATTCTTAGATGAAATAGATGAGCAATATCTTATTCAGCCTGCAGGAAACACAAGTTCAGGATATTCAAGTAGAAATATTGGATCAGATGAAGGGCGCCCAACTTCCGGATGGAGTAAAAGAGCCGTCACGCCAAGTATCGGTGGACGTAACCTCACGAAGGTTAACCTATCTCAAACACCTACATCTCAAGAGAAGGTGACGCAACCTGCTGACGCTCCTCTTGGGGCAGCGGGTCGCCAAACACCATCGCGCACACCAAGTATTTCAGAGGGCATTACAGTGAAACACGCCAAGTTTGGCAAAGGAAAAGTATTGAAGATTGAAGGGGAAGAACCCAATTTGAAAGCAACCATCTTCTTTCCTTCAGCTGGCCAAAAACAGCTCCTTCTGAAATTTGCCAAACTTGAAATCCTATGAGATTATATGATATAATCGCCACAGCAATTGTCACAGTTCTTGTAAGTGGGTGCTGTAGGAATGATTGCGCGAACACGTATATTATTGAAGGAACGGTCGTGGAACAAGCGACGGGATTGCCTTGCCGAGGTTTCGACATTGAAATGGAAGAGCAAGTGCTTGAAAATGGTGTGCTGAACGGGTTTTTCGAGACGGCGGGAACCACCACGACAGACGACGCAGGGTTTTTTACCATTACGTTCCCCAGAAAGAGCGCGTTAGAATACCGACTGAGGGTCAATGAAGAAGGTTGGTTTGGTATTACACAAGACATTAATCCTGATGATTTCTCACCGGACATTCCAGTTCACATCGATTTAGAAGCTGTACCAAGCGCAGCGATAAGTGTGCACATTGTCAACCAAATGCCCTCAGCTGAATTGGACAAGCTACGATTTAGGTTTACTGAAGATTTCAATGAGTATACCACTTGCGGAACGGAGTGGATGGTGTTTGAAGGCCCGTCAACTGACACTCTTTTCAACTGTATCCTCCCTGGGAATGAATGGATGCCATATCTATATATCGATCAATCGGGCGAAGAGG
>JAPKBK010000325.1 GCA_028823435.1 Flavobacteriales bacterium | reverse complement strand
TTACCGTTCAAATTATGCGTCCGCTGGATCTGTTGTTACTTCTCCCAATAATGTTACAGTGGTACAGGCCAATGCTCTTACATTCACGTAATCGCATGGCTTATGATCTCCTTTGTCAAAAATCATCACAATGTTATGAGTCGTTCTTCCAAAATACTTTTCATCGCTCTTCTTACTTGGCCCCTCTACAAGAACGCGATACACCTTCCCGACCATTTTCTTTGTTAACTCAGACGCATACTGTCGTTGATGAAGAATCACTTCTGAGAGTCGGGCGGCTTTCACTTCTTCAGGGACATCATCTTCGAACTTACGCTCAGCCAACGTTTTAGGTCTTTCGCTGTATTTAAAATTGTACGCCATAATAAATCCCACCTCCTTCAACAAGGTCATGGTTTCATCATGTTCCTCTTGTGTCTCGCCACAGAATCCTGTAATAATATCCGTTGACAACTCGCACCCTGGAAGTATTTTTTTAATCGCAGCAATTCTATTCAAATACCACTCACGGGTATAGCCTCGATTCATACGCTTAAGCATGGCGCTCGATCCTGACTGAACAGGTAAGTGAATATACTTACATAGGTTTTCATGGCGTGACATCGCATGCATGACGTCATCCACCATATCCTTGGGATGGCTCGTGGAAAATCTAACTCTTAGATTTGGGTTGACTTCTGCAACCATTTCAAGAAGTGCCGCAAAACGCACGACTGGCAAGTCTGGGTTTTTAACATTTCCTTTTATATCTAGATTCCACTTGAAAGAATCTACGTTTTGGCCCAAAAGTGTGACCTCACGATACCCCTTGTCAAAAAGATCTTTCGCTTCAGCCACAATACTTTCCGGATCCCTGCTTCGCTCACGACCTCGTGTAAAAGGCACCACACAGAACGAACACATGTTGTCGCAGCCACGCATGATGCTTACAAACGCCGTAACTCCTGCAGAATCAAGTCGAATAGGACTAATCTCAGCATAGGTTTCCTCTCTCGAAAGAAGAACGTTCACTGCTTTCTGACCGCCATTTACTTTTTCTACCAATGATGGTAAATCTCTATAGGCATCTGGACCCACAACAAGATCTACAAGCTTCTCTTGCTCCAGCAAACTCTCCTTTAACCGTTCTGCCATACACCCCAACATACCGACTACAAGTTGTCTGTTCTTCTTTTTGTAGCGCTTAAATTCATTTAATCGGTTTCGGACACGTTCCTCAGCTTTTTCTCTGATAGAACAGGTATTCACTAAAATCAAGTCAGCCTCTTGGGCATCTTTTGTCGTTGTATATCCAACGTCATTCATGATGGACGCAATAATCTCTGAATCACTGAAATTCATCGCACACCCATAACTTTCTAAATACAACTTTTTCTGAACCACAGAATTATTGTCATCTGCAAAAGCTAAAGTTTTAACGTTAATCGCTTCACCTTGTCTTGCCTCATCAATATTTCTATCTCCTTCTCTCATAGACTCAATTTTAGGGCAAATGTACTCG
>JAPKBK010000324.1 GCA_028823435.1 Flavobacteriales bacterium | reverse complement strand
TCTGCTTTAGATGCCGCTTTTTCCTCTGTCATCTTCTTATTTTTTGGGGCTCCCATACGGAAAGTACCCAGCGCTTTTGCACCTGCCTCAACTGAAAGTTGACCATAGAATAGATCTCCCTGAACGGTCGCTGAGGACTTCATTGCAAGAAGTTCTAAAACGGTTACCTCTCCCTCCAGTATGCCTTCGACATCGCAACACAAACAATTGATAATTCCTTTTACGACACCCTTGGGCCCTACAACAAGACGGCCTTTGGTTGTTAGTTCACCGCTAAATTCACCGTCAATTCTGAGGTTGCTGTCACTTTGTATTGTTCCCTCTATCACTGTCCCCTCCACGATACGGTTAATTCCGTTATCTGAATTTTTTGCCTGTGCTCCTGCGGAACGTTTCATTGAGCCGATCATGGTTCTTGTTTGGATTTTGTCGAAAGGTAGTGAGTGTTGAAGAAATCTATATACTCATCTAGGTCCTTGTTTTTAAAAAGTTCAATATAGTTCACGCTGCTTATTAAAAACATGTCGAAACCACTTGAATTTAAATCAATCAACATCTCGCGGTTTCCTGTGAAAACGGTGTAGTAATCCATTCCTTTTGATAGGTTTGAAAACGATTTAACAAGGACTATTTGATGGGTTCTGCTTAATAGATTGCTCGTAATTCTAAGGTTTCTTGATTCAAAGAAGGCGCTGTTAAAGTCTGATGCTTGCGCCTTTACCTCTGACCCGCTGCCTTTATCTACAGGGATTAATATCGCAAAATAGTGCTCTTTATTTGGATCAAATACAAAAGGGTTGGCCACCTCCTCCTCTTCTTTTTTTGGTGCTTCTCCTACCGAACCCAAATCCACCCCCAGTTGTCTAAGTATCGATGATGCAAAAGCAGCCTCGTCTGTTTCTGGACACGCCTTAAGGATTCCTTTAAGTGCGTCAAAGTAAGGTGTTCTGTCTCCCGTATAGCTTGTTAATCCACCCACACATTGGGCGCGAAGCAGGTTGTATTTGCACCGAAGTGGGTTTTCTGGCCTTTCCTTAATGAGTACATCAATGTCGAGAAGGGTTGATTGATAGTCTCTGGCGTAATAGCGTGTTAGGTATTCTTCATAAGCCAGTCGCTCAAATTCATACGCCTCCTCTTCTGCATCCAAGAAATCGGGATCTTCGATCAGTTTGGCCCACTCGCTTCCGGGATAGTTTTTGATGATCTGATTTGCCCAGTACTCCGAGTTGCAAGACTCACAAAAGGGGTTTGTAAAGTTTTCGTTGATCTCTCGTTGTAAATACGTTCTGAAAAGCTGATAGGTTGCTGTGGGATGGAACGCGCTGCTGTCAAGCCGCTCTAACAGGTTCTCCCAAGTCTGAATTGCATTTTCTGGGTCTGACAGCTTCTCTCTATAGTCTAGCCCGGCCATATAGTATGCTTCAGCCAAAAGGGCCAAGGAGCTTGCTCTTTCTTCTGGCTCACAAGGAAGACTGGATAGCATCTCGTCAACCGTGGG
>JAPKBK010000323.1 GCA_028823435.1 Flavobacteriales bacterium | reverse complement strand
TCAATGCGTGCGTTTTTCTCTTCTTTTGTCAGGTGTTTGTTTCCTCTAGCAGCACCGACTGCAGGCTTTTCTTTTTTATCTCGTTTAAATAACCACTTCATGATGCATTCTGAAATTCTGTTCTTTCAGCTACGCGAAGTCGCGCGCTTCTAGCACGTGGGTTATTCATCACTTCCTCTGGCGATGCGACAATCGCTTTTCGTGAAATAGGTACAAATGGTGCGTGTATTTGACCTTTAATATCTTTTTCTACTTTGTCCTCAAAATTCCCAGACCTCATAAAGTGTTTCACTAAACGGTCCTCGAGACTGTGATAAGAAATTACGACCAATCGCCCACCGGGTTTTAGCAATTTTGAAGACTGCTCCAGCAACTCTTTTAATGCTGCTAATTCATCATTGACTTCAATTCTTAAAGCCTGAAATATTTGTGCGTAAAATTTATTTTCTCTTCCTCCAGGTGCCATTTTGCTTAGAACTTTCACCAGGTCTGCCGTTGTTATTATGGGTGTCACATTGTGTGCGGCCACAATTTCACGTGCAACGCGATCGGGTCGGTTTACCTCGCCATACATTCTTAAAACGACCATGAGTTCTTCCCAGGTGTATTCGTCAATGAGCTCAGCTGCAGAGATCCCAATTTCAGGATTCATCCTCATATCTAGCGGTCCGTCCATGCGCAGTGAGAAACCTCTCTCTGCGGTGTCAAATTGATGAGATGAAACGCCAAGGTCAGCCAGGATTCCTTTCGGATTTTCAACACCATGTAAGCTCAAGAATTGCTGGGCATATCTAAAGTTCGCCTCAACAAGGGTAAAGCGCTTGTCGTCCAGTGTATTTGCTACTGCATCCGGATCTTGATCAAATCCAAGCAACACTCCTTTTTCATTCAGATTTTCTAAAATAACCCTGCTGTGACCTCCACCTCCGAAGGTGGCATCCATCCAGGCCCCGCTGCCGTCGCCAAGTCTAAGCGCCTCTATGGAGGCGTCTAATAGCACGGGGACGTGGTAGGCTTGTGTCATGCGTTAGGTGGCGTTTCCTGGTTCAATATCCTTGCGGACGTCTTCAGCTAAATTCCCAAAGTCAAAATCGGTGTCGTCACTTAATACTTGCTTCCCATATCCTTCAACTGTCCAAATCTCCACTTTTTCACCAAGTCCAGATACGATGATCTCATTGCTTTTTGACAGATCTATCCCCGCATATTCGAGGAGTGCGGTCGGTACATTTAATCTTCCAGAAGCATCAAGGTTCACTATAGTAGCCCCTTTCATAAACTTCCGTTGAAACAATTGATGCTTCCTATTGTAACGACTCAGTTGCGTCATTTCCGTGTTCACTTTGTCCCATTCTGGCTTTGGGTAAAGCACCAAGCACCCTTCAAAAATATCCCGGTTAATGACAAGCCCGTGATGTAGAACCTTGTCCAATTGACGGCGCAATTTGGCAGGGAACATGAGGCGCCCTTTGGCGTCTATTCTACATATATGTTCTCCTAATAGGTTGA
>JAPKBK010000322.1 GCA_028823435.1 Flavobacteriales bacterium | reverse complement strand
GCAAAAGGACATGAAGTACATTTCATTACCTACAATACGCCTGTACGTCTAGGCAATTTTAAACCAAATATTTTCTATCACGAAGTTCGCGTGTCAGATTACCCCCTGTTCGACTACCCACCTTATGAACTCGTTCTGGCCAGTAAGATGGTCGAGGTCGCGCGCGATCACGCGCTCGATTTACTTCATGTACATTATGCCATTCCACATGCAAGTGCGGCAATCACAGCAAAAAAAATCTTGGCTGAAGAAGGGCTTAAAATGCCTATCATAACGACGCTCCACGGCACTGACATCACGCTTCTGGGAAAGGACCCGTCATTTGAGCCCGTCATTTCTTACGCCATTAACTCGAGTGATGCAGTCACCGCTGTTTCAAATGATTTGAAAAATGACACATTCAAGTTATTTGGCGTAAACAAAGACATAGAGGTCATTCCCAACTTCTACTGCCCTACGCATTACCAAATCACCCCCAACGAAGAATTCAGAAAACAAGTTGCCCCAGAAGGTCAACCGATCATCACACATATCTCAAATTTCAGACCCGTCAAACGCATCCTTGATGTCATTAAAATCTTTTCATTTATTTCCAAGAAATTAGATGTACGTCTTTTATTGGTGGGAGATGGACCTGAACGAAATGCTGCAGAACTCCTATGTAAAGAGCTTGGCATTGAGGATAAAGTCACTGTTTTAGGAAAGGTGAAAAATCCGATAGAGCCGCTGCTCGTCAGCGACCTGTTCTTACTGCCATCAGAAACTGAGAGTTTCGGACTGGTTGCCCTTGAAGCCATGGCGGCTGGCGTGCCTGTCATCTCTTCGAATACAGGTGGATTGCCCGAAGTGAACCGACATGGTGTATCCGGGACGATGAGAGATGTGGGAGACATAGAGGGCATGGGAAAGGATGGTGTGAAGATTTTAAGCAATCCTGAGGTCTTGGCGACATTCAAAAAATCAGCGTTGGCGCGCGCGGAGGAATTCAGAATTGATCTGGTCTTGCCCAAATATTTGGCTTTATATAAGAGAATAATTGAGTGATGGCTGCAAAGAAGAAAACACGGTCGATTGGAAAAAGGATCTCGATCGCTGATCACGGCGATGCGACGACCATTGTGATTGATACAACGATTACGGATACGCAACGTATGTCGCTCGAAACGTGGCTTGGTGGATGGACCGGATTGGGTGTCTTGTTGATGTATGGCGCTGCTACGTTTGACGGAGATGAACGCTTGTTTTACTTGGGATGTTTGGTGTTTTGGACATTTTTCTGGGTGCGCATCGCAAAAGTTGTCGCTTGGAGAAGAATCGGCAAGGAAATCATTCGAATGGACAAGAATCGGGTCATCATTAAAAATGCTTTCGGAACCCGTGGACGCGACCAATTGTATGACTTGCAGAAAATATCTGGCCTGAGTTTTTACAAAAGAGAAACGACCTCTTTTATGCAACAGCTTGACAACAGCTTCTGGATCATAGGTGGAGATACCGTTTATTTCTCTTA
>JAPKBK010000321.1 GCA_028823435.1 Flavobacteriales bacterium | reverse complement strand
TTTGCAAGACATTTCAGATCACGTTTCCCTGAATATGCCAGGAAGTCTTCAAAATTATGCACTGTTTCTGAATTCAGCAGAGGAGATATTGCTCGAACCTATCACATCGATGAAGCGTCAATATCAATCATCCCCAACGCACCTGATGCTTCTTTCAAACCCTTGGCTTTCGAAAAACGTGAAGCTTCACGCACAAGGTTTGCTTCGGGGAATAAATACCATGTCTTTGTCGGTTCAATTCATCCCCGAAAGAATATTCACGGGATGCTTAAAGCGCACACGGAGTATCGCCTTTTAGGAGGGAAGTCTGACTTGGTTATTGTGGGAGCAGCAATGTGGAATTACGCAGAGTTCGACACTGAAAATGTTCATTGGGTAGGGCGCTTAAACGACAATGAACTCGTAAGTGCTGTCGCTGGAGCAGATGCGCTTCTTTATCTTCCTTTTTTTGAAGGTTTCGGAGTGCCTGTTGTCGAAGCAATGGCGTGTGGGGTCCCTGTAATCGCAAGCAATACAACCTCAATTCCTGAAGTTTGTGGAGGTGCAGCGGCGGCGTTAGTAAGTCCGACAGATGCAAAAGGAGCCGCGGAGGCATTGCTGAGACTTAATGAAGACGAAGTTTGGTGTGAACAGAAATCTAAACAAGGAATCAAGCGCGCTGCAGAATTCTCATGGGAGAGGAGTGCGCAACTGTTTTCAAATGCCTTAGATGAAATGTTAAGTGAAGCATGACGAAGCTGCTTCCGTATGCCAAACCAAATCGAACCGAGGCGGGTTGTGACGAGGCAGGAAGAGGTTGTCTCGCGGGACCTGTTGTTGCTGCGGCAGTTATTTTAGATGCTGACACTGCAAATGAACTCGCGTTAAATGACAGCAAAAAGCTGTCCGAAAAAAAGCGCGACGAACTCAGAATTCAAATAGAAGCAAGGGCCATTGCGTGGTCGGTTTCTTTCGTTTCTCACGATAAAATAGATGAAATCAACATCCTTCAGGCCTCTTTTTTGGCCATGCGAGAATCTGTTGACACCCTTTTAATTCGTCCGGATCACATCCTTATTGATGGGAACAGATTTGTGTCTTCCCCCACAATGCCACCTCATACATGCATCATCAAGGGCGACGCCAAGTTTGCATCTATTGCCGCTGCGAGTATACTTGCAAAGACACATCGGGATCAGTTTATGCGCAAAAAAAGCATTGAATACCCAGCTTATCAATGGGGTTCAAATTTCGGGTATCCGACTAAGGCGCATAGGGAAGCGATTAAGACCAGTGGGGTCTCTCCCATTCACCGCATGACGTTCCAATTGCTCCCTAAATAGTGTATGTCGATAAAAGTTAATAAAAAAGCCACGAAACGCCTTTTTTGGCACATAAATCGTTAAATTGCGTCATCTAAAAAACCAAAATGTTCCAAATGAAACGCATTAATATTTTCTTTCTAATAGCCACTTTCTTTTCGCTATGTTCAACACAGGCACAGTGTGACCTGTTTTTCTCAGGGTATGCTGA
>JAPKBK010000104.1 GCA_028823435.1 Flavobacteriales bacterium | reverse complement strand
TGTTTTTGATTGTATGATCGCGCACTACCTGCTTGATCCAGACCAAACTCACAAACTAGAAAACCTGGCTGAAATTTTCCTTAACTACAATGCAATGTCACTTGAGGCGCTTGTAGGTAAAGGTAAAAGTAGAAAATCTTTTGACGAAATCGACCGTGAAGTGGTCAGTGTCTACGCGTGTGAATCTGCAGATTTGGTGCTTCGTTTGGCCAAAATATTAAAGGTCGAAATAGAGAACGCTGGCATGACCAAGCTTCTGAATGATGTTGAGTTACCGCTTATCTCAATCTTAGCAGATATGGAGCTCACAGGTGTTCGGGTTGATGAGGAGATGCTGGGGAAGTATAGCATCGATTTGGGCTTACAGATTGAGACCCTTCAGGTGCAGATATTAAAAGAAGCTGGTCTCGACTTTAATATCGATTCCCCTAAACAACTCGGAGACATTCTCTTTGAAACTTTAGCAATTACTGACAAGGCAAAGAAAACAAAGACAGGACAATACCAAACTGGAGAAGATGTCTTAAGCAAGCTCGTAAGTCTCCACCCTATTGTATCCCTCGTATTAGAATATCGCAAGCTTAAGAAGTTATTGAATACGTATGTCGATCCGCTTCCTAAGTTAGTGCACCCTTCGACCGGACGGATTCACACCTCGTATATGCAGACAGTTGCATCTACAGGAAGGCTTAGTTCAAAAGATCCAAACCTTCAGAATATTCCGATACGTACCGAAGCTGGAAGACAGATTAGGAAGGCGTTTATTCCTAGAGACTCTGACCATGTATTGCTTGGAGCAGATTATAGTCAAGTGGAATTAAGAGTCGCGGCCGCTATGAGTAAGGACCCTGGACTATGTGATGCCTTTAGAGACGGTCAAGATGTTCACGCTGCGACAGCTGCAAAGGTATTCTCGGTTGATCTTAAAGAGGTGACTCGAGAACAAAGATCACAAGCAAAAGCCGTGAATTTCGGAATCCTTTATGGTCAAGGTGCTTTCGGTTTGGCCGAAGAGTTAGGAATAAAACGAGGTGAGGCGAAGGAAATCATAAGTTCATACCACGCACAGTTTCCAACGTTGGAGAAATTTACAAAAGAGTGTATTGAATTGGCTCGCGATAAAGAATACGCTGAAACCATTTTTGGTCGGCGAAGGAAACTACCGGGAATAAATTCAAACAATGGAATGGTCAAGGCTTTTGCAGAACGCAATGCCGTGAACGCCCCTATTCAAGGATCTGCCGCAGACATTATTAAAGTCGCAATGGTGAAGCTCGCAATAGCATTAGAAGAAGGTGAGTGGAAATCAAAACTGATCATGCAGGTACATGACGAACTGGTTCTCGACGTTCCCAAAGTGGAGTTAGAGATGCTTAGCGCATTGGTTAAAAGATGTATGGAGGAGGCTGTCGAACTTAATGTCCCTTTAATCGTAGACATAAATTCTGGCAATGACTGGTTAGAAGCTCATTAGCCACTAAATACACTATTTTTACGCTTAACACTTCAACGTGTAGAACTTTTATTGGTAGTTTGCGTATAAAAGGAAAGAATCACCAACTTCAACATCTCATCTCATAATATAAATAAATGAGCATTCAATCTTTATTCCGTAAAAGTCTCACATTCACAATAGCTGTAGCAGCTTTGTCTTGGGGGTGTGGCGATTCTAGTACTACAAATGGTGTCGGCGATGATCAATCAGCTGTAACCGAAGGAGCAACGCTTGCGCAACGTACAAAAACACTTAAGAAAATATTTCGAGCTGCTCCTTCTCCGATGGAAACAGCAAGAATCATTCAAAAGGAAGGGCTACCTTTTAATCCCGATTACTTGTGCAACTTATCTTTGGCTGAGCAAGACGGTATGAGCACAGATCATGCAATACATCTGGGTCTATATGGTGCAGACGTAAGCTATGCTTCTATCTTTCAAAAAAACGCTGAAGCCCTCCAATATTTGGAAGCTGTGAAAGCTTTGAGCAAAGAACTCGGTGTAGGTTCTGTACTCAGTGAAGATATTATCGCTAGAGCTGAAAAGAACAGAGCAAACCGGGACACAATTGTTACAATTGTATCCAGGGCTTTCTTTGATTTAAACCAACAATTGAAATCAGCAGGACATGAAGACCTGTCTGGCTTGGTCGTTGCAGCAGGATGGGTTGAGGGTCTTTATCTGGCCACAAGAGAATTAGATGGCGCCACAGATGGATTAAAACAAAGGATTGCGGAACAAAAACTTATCCTTGAGGACGTGTTAGATTTAATCGACAGCTACTCTGATTCTCCTGCAATTGAAAGCATGATTTCTCAACTTCAACCCGTACTGGCAGCCTTTGATGGTGTCGATTCTGGTGGAGATGCGACTCCTACAGTAGACAATAAAGAAGGTGTTATTGTGATCAGCGGGGGAAACAAACTTAAGGCTGATGATGAGACAATCTCAGCCATTTCAGAGGCCGTAGCACTTGTACGTAACAATCTCGCGAAAGCGTCGTAAAATGAAAGCAGAGATGAAATACACAATCCTATTACTTGCGTCATTCGCATTTTTTGCAGCTGAAGCTTCAAGCCAATGCCGCGCATTTACAAAACGAAATTGCCTTCCTATATTGGAAGATTATTCCCAAAACGACAATTACAACGCTGCCGTATTAATTCCTGGCGATGCCGCTGAATTAGACATGGCGTTCTATGGTGGCGTAAACTACAGAGTCGTGGTTTGTTCTCACCCTGTACTGGGTGCTGTTGAGTTTGGTCTGTATGATTCCCAAGGGAATTCAATTTGGGAAAATACCGATGGATCAGACCATGTTGATCTGAGCATAGAGAACACACAACAATTATCCATACGCATTTCCGTTCCACCAAGTGATGCCGCTCTGATACACGAAGGATGTGTGTCTATTATGCTTGGTTCGAAAGACTAAACTTCTTAGAAATACACAATTAAAAAGCCCGCTTCATCGCGGGCTTTTTAATGAACTCATAAATGATGTCGTGGATTTACGCTACGAGAGACGCGACTATTTAATCATCCAGGTTAGAGATCGATAAACGCCCTCAGCCTCAACGACGATAAAGTAAGTGCCTCGGCTTAAATTCATTGGAGATACGGTGAAGTTGTGAGTTCCAGCCGGGAGAGGACCTTCAAATACAGAGTCTACAATTCGGCCCATGGCATCGTAAATAACAATTCGGGTATCTTGAGGTAACAGTGTCGTACAGCTCAGTGAGGACGCTCCATCGGAAGGGTTCGGAAAAAGCGACCACTCTGTGTCCATTGACCAATATTGAACAGCAAGCATGGAAGAATCATAAGCAGTAATGTTGATGTCATCCAGATAGATGTCATTGCCTAGTCGACTTTCAAACTCAAACATGACCCTGAAGTTAGATGTCATGTATTGGGATTGGTCTAAAATAAGCGTGAACTCATTCCACTCATCAGTACTTTGCGGGACAAAAGGATAATAATGCGGGGGAGCTGATGGAAGTGAGGTGTAACCTCTGTGCATCTTTCGAAGGTCCCAATCATTGCCACAATCTCCAGTAACACTGATCCTTAATCTGTCATCTGTGTCATCCTCTTCGCTGGTCCCTTTAAAGCAATAAGCCCATTTGTATTCAATCCTAACCTCTGTAGCTGCAGACAGATCGATGGTACTCGTCAACAAGAAATCCTTATTAAACTCAATGTCATTTTCCCAATTTGCGAGGTGAAGAGATCGTGTGCCTGAAAAAGATGCATCTTCTGTCATTTCCCAGCCACCATCATTTAGTTGATCGATGACAAACCAATCTTCTGATGGGAACGAAGCTGCTTCAAATCCTTGAATTGCAGGATTCTCCATCGAGCCTGAAGGAAGAACTGTGATGTTTGTAGGTTCAGATGACAGAGATTCAAAACCATTGCTTGCAGTCAACACAACTTCATACGTACCTGCATCATTGAAAATATGGTACAGATCATCATGTATTCCTTGTTCTGATCCAGAGATGCTACTACCATCAGCAAAGTCCCAAGACCAATTGTTCACGTCATGAAAACTCTCGTCAATAAAACGAATACTGTCTCCCACACAAATCACATATTCATCGACTGAAAATGTTGCCTCACATAAGATTGGATCTCCCTCAAGACCAGTTGCAATCAAATTCGTTTGAGTCGAAAGTTGATTCCGCTGGGCGACAGAAGATAGAGCCGCAGTTCGAAGACGTGTTTTTTGGCCTTCAGTAAACATTCTGCCGCAGTAAGCATACTCCATGTAATTCTGTACGTTGTCAAGAGAACCGCATGAAATACCTTCTAAATTACAAACTGTCCATCCCTTGCTGTTGGGGGTGTCAGATACATTGTCATCATTGTCACAGTTGTCCTCCTCGCCGGGTGAATTTGAATTGCCCCACAAATGACGGAGGTTTAACCAATGTCCGATTTCGTGAGACAAGACCCTTGACCGGAAATTGTTACTCGTTCCGATCGAACCTGTATATGAGGCTTGTATTACAATCCCATCCATATCTGAGTTGTCTGAACCATTGACAGAACCGGGATATAAACTGTAGCCTGCTGCACCGGATGCATCAGAACAAACCCAAACATTTAAATACTTATTCCTGGGCCATTGAATCAGTAATTTCATGTCCTCTTCGCCGACATACGTTTCGTTGCTCACAATGCGGTTTATGCCTGAGTGACAAACGCCATTAGGATCCTTTCGGGCCAATTTAAATTGTATTTGAACATCACCAATAACATCTTCAAACGCTGACACCACTTGATCAAGATCCTCGTTCAACGCATTAAAATCCCTGTTTACAACCTCTAGCGCATCGTAAATTTGAGCCGTTGAAATATTCTCAGGACCATTGTTGTGAATCACGTGAAACACGACCGGAATCGTCAGAACTTCATCGCGGGCTCCCGAATTTTGATAAAGTGCTGTTTCGCGTTCAAGTTGAGAGAATGCAAGAGACTGATTTTGGAGCCTTTCGGGAGTCATGCCGAATGTCCTGACGGTTGCAGCATGGATCCCACATTTCTTCACTTCTTGCGCAGAAGTAGAAAAAATTATCGTGGTCGCCAAAGCAGCTGATATGAGAAATCGATTGCTATAATACATCTAAAACTATGTTGGGGTTTACTTGCGGACAACTAAGATACAACACTAAGAATGATTGGGGTCAGTGAGGTATTTGACTTTTCTCTAGCCTAAAGCCAATATCAGTGACACCCGACAGTGGATCTTGTCTCATGCCATGAGCCACTTTCAAGCGGTATTTTCCATTAATCGGAAACTCGAAATCCTCTTGGAAAGACACCCTGTGATCAATGATATCACCAATGCCCGAACCATACCATCGGCCTCTTTCATCCGCTAGTGCACACGCCAGTGTATCCCGTCTTTGATTGCCATTGGGAAAGGTGAAGTCAAGAAATAAATAGAGATTGGAATATGGATAGTCGGAATTATGACGGATATCTACAAACGCATCATATTTCAAATCAAGATCTACGATATCCCATTCAAATGAAGCGATATCGACAGCGTACCAACCATCAGGGTCAATCTCTATGGAACTATTTGAAATGGGCAGATCTCCACACGAATTAAAAAACATCAGACCAAGTGTGAGATAAAATATTGCTTTGGGGCTAGGCAACATCTTTACTTTGAAGATTTGGGTTTGGGACTGCCTCTTCTGTGATCCTTTCTCTTATTCCGATTGCCGGCCATATTCTTTCCGGAAGATCTAGACTTCTTTCTTTTTGTCTCATCAAATCGAGTAAGATCATCTTGACCGACAACATTACTGTAAGTCTTTGAAACTTCATCTGGCAATTCTTGAATGGCAAATTGCGAGAGGGAATCAATTCGTTCACCCTTGTCAGATTTTGCAATCAGTTGTTTTGCCTGATCTAATGGAACAGGAACGGGACCCCCACCTTTATCTCCAAGCTCTAAAAAGTAAACGACACGTTTGAAAATGTCCATCTTAAAAATAACGGCTTTTCCTTTAGAGACTTGAATTTTTGTATTGGGGGATGGGAAATCATTCACCGCTTCAACGTACTGGTCTAACTCAAAGTTTAAACAACACTTTAATTTCCCACATTGCCCAGCCAATTTCACTGGGTTAAGGGCCATCTGCTGATATCTCGCTGAACTGGTAGATACCGACCTGAAATCAGTCAGCCAAGTTGAACAACAAAGTTCTCTGCCACAAGAACCGATGCCGCCTACTCTTGCCGCCTCTTGACGGGCACCTATTTGGCGCATATCAACTCTTATGTTAAAAGTTGCAGCGAGTTCTCGCACGAGCTCACGGAAATCTACGCGTTCCTCAGCTATGTAATAAAATGTCGCCTTTTTATCATCCCCTTGAAACTCGACATCGGTCAGTTTCATTGGGATTTTGAGACGCTTTACGATCTCTCTTGACTTAAGCCTGGTGTCATCTTCTTTCTGCCTCGCGCTTTGCCAAATTTCTATTTCTTCTTTCGTGGACTTATGAAGTATTTTCTTGACTTCGTGATCGTCTCTCACTTTTTTAATCGACATCTGAGTCCGAACCAATTCTC
>JAPKBK010000320.1 GCA_028823435.1 Flavobacteriales bacterium | reverse complement strand
CACGAATCCATCTTTTCAGAACTTATCTCAAAGGAAGATATGCTTTTCCAGGAATTCTTAAATGACATTGAAACATTCGGTGAAATATCACTCATGTTCATGGGTGGCAGCTACACGCACGCCGTTCGTAAAATTGCAAAACCAGGCGACTTCAGAGTCCAAGACGATCACGGAGGTCGTGTGGAGGTCTACGATGCATCTCCCCCGGAAATAGAATTCGGTATTTCGGCACTTGCCGCTAGCCCCTTCAGCCCCATCTACGCACGTGTTGACATTGTACGTGACAACACCGGGAAATTAAGCCTCTGCGAACTTGAACTCATCGAACCTGAACTTTGGTTCCGAAACAACCCCTCAGCAGCAGATGAACTTGCAAAAGCCTGCCTGGAAGTTCTTAGCTAAATCAACCTAAGACCCGAATTTACTCAAAGCATTCGTTAGAATGGTATTGTACAACTCAGCCAAGGAATACCAAAAACCTCTTCTGAAGGAATCGCAACCAATGCGTAATCCCAAAGAATATCTCTCGTTCGTGAAGCTCTTCTGATCCCCATACTAATAATAGTCACATTGTCTGGATTTCCAGAATATGATGATGTTTGGAAAATTTGGTAGTTTTCTGTAATAATCCATAAATTACTGCTCACTTCAAGCATTGCAGAAACATTCAACAGGGTAATGTTATCGCCACCATCGCTAAAACCCACACCAGACGATATAGAAAGGTTTTTACGCTCATCCCCAAACGTAATATTTGCAAACCCAATTCCAAGGGCATCATCACCTGTAAATGGAATCAACGCAATTCCACCTGCTGAAACATTTACTTTATCGGACAATTTGGTTCCTAACTTGACTGTTCCACCTGTCCCGAATGGTGTCATAGACATCCCCACAGTTAAATGATCCGAAACCCCATAGCTGACTTGATTGTAAATTAACCATGCATTTTGATAATATCCCTCACCTTTTTTTAACTGTAGGCCACTGGGAGCAAAGAAATATCTGGTGGGTTGTGGATTAAGGTCACCTTTGCGGTTACCCTTTGTCATTTTCCCTACCTCATCAGCTGTTATATAGGTAATGCTGGAAATATCCGTTTTTGTAATACGCATTTTTCCCAGCTCCAAAGTATTGATTAGAAACGTTGATTCATCAATCTCTAACACCTCACCTTCATACATTCCTCCATTTTGTAAAAACAACCGCACATATCTGGCGTTGTGCGTCGCAGGAGTTTGAGTGTCTTGCGCAGAAACGTCAAAAGTTACAGGAAGTATAAATCCGGAGATTAATGTCAACAGCAATAAATATCTCATGTGATTAAGGCTTTGTTTTTAAATTAAGGTGATTGCAAATATAATATAACAATACACACAACTGCGGGATTAGTCATTAAACGCCGCAGAAGCGGTGGTGATCTCTTTTAATTCTTCTGACAGCCAGGCGGAATAACTGGCGGCCCCCAGATCTACTAGATGATGGTCATCATAATAGTGGGCTGGCGTTTTTGCGCCTGGCCAATCGTT
>JAPKBK010000103.1 GCA_028823435.1 Flavobacteriales bacterium | reverse complement strand
AGCCGATCATGTTCCCTACGACGAGTGCTGTACACCCCCAGAATCCTATTTTTTTGACGTTGTTGATGTCTCAGTTTTATAGGGTGTTAAGATAAAATACAATATTGAAAAGTTATTCAACGAGGTATGTCTTCTTTTCAAGAAGGTCAAACTCACATTTTCAGGGGTTATCTTTGAATGCATGAAAATTTTAGTGACTGGTGCGACAGGGTTTTTAGGTTCTAGATTGTTAGAATCACTATCTGGTATTGACACTTATACGCATATCGTAGCCTCTGGAAGAACCAAGCGTGACTCCGCATTCAGTCATCCAAAAATCCAATATTTGCTGGGCGATTTAACGGACATGGAATATGTTCGTGGTATTGTACAAGGTGTTGACTGTGTTGTACATGCAGCGGCCTTAAGTTCTCCCTGGGGGACGGACGATGCGTTTGAAAAAGCAAATGTTATTCCTATGGAGAATCTGATTTCTGCTTCCAGTGAAGAGAACGTCAAGCGCCTTGTTTTTATCTCGACTCCCAGTCTTTATTTTAAGCTGTCAGACTCAATAAACATTAAGGAATCCGACCATCTCCCAGTGCCCATAAATGCATATGCACGGACGAAAAGAAAGGCCGAAATCCGCCTTGAGGAAAGTGGTATTCCATATGTGATTTTACGTCCGAGAGCTTTAATAGGTCGCGGAGATACAGTGATTTTACCCCGACTGATTCATGCTCATTTACAAGGGAAATTGGCCATTATAGGACGTGGAGAAAACATGGTCGATTTGACGCCTGTCAGCAATGTGGTGGACGCAATTGTGTTAAGCTTAAGCGCTTCTGGGCCTGCTTTAAACCAAACCTATAACATCAGCAATGGTGATCCTGTGTTGCTTTGGGATAAGATTCACATGATTTTTGAAAGATTAAACCTTCCGGGTTTAACAAAAAAAGTTCCGCTCCCCATTGCCATAACTGTCGCGCGAATGATGGAGTTTAAAGCAAAAATATCGTCACGTAAAAAGGAGCCAACCCTGACCGTCTATGGCGTGGGGACGCTCGCAAAAACTTTTACACTTAACATTGACAAAGCCAGAGATTTATTGGGGTATTGCCCAAAATTGTCTGTGGATGATGCGGTCGATGAATATATTTGCTGGCAAAAGGGGCTTAAAAATGTCAATTAAATCAGAAGTTATACTTGGCTATTCAGGATATTGCAAAGCAGGTGCGCATCACGCTGTAAAGGGCGAGCCACGTGGTCTTGTGAAATTCCACGCGCTTTGGGCAATCATTAAGCATCCTTCGGAAGGGCTCATCCTTTTTGATACCGGATATACCAGTCGGTTTCATACTGCGACAAAAAGCTGGCCTAACAGGATATACGCTCGAATGACTCCCGTTGTCATTGACCCAGAGGATGAATTAAAATCCCAACTCGCACGTTTGGGTCACTCTCATTTGGATGTTCGGAAAGTCATCATCTCACATTTCCATGCAGACCACGTAGGCGGGTTAAAAGATTTCCCAAATGCGCAAATAATTACGTCGCGGCGGGCGTTTGAGCATACGCTTAAAACCCCCAAATGGCGCGGTTTTACAAAGGGCATCCTTCACGATTTAATTCCCGACAATTGGATGGAAAGGTTGTGCATTGTCGAAGATAATTTCCGTCCCATAAAAAACAAATATCTGGGCGAGGGCAGAGCCTTGTTTGGGGATGATTCCCTTCAAATGTATCATTTGCCGGGACATGCTGCGGGTCAAACAGGATTGTTGATTCATTCCACAAGTGGCCCGCTATTTCTAATTGCAGATGCATGCTGGGATATACGTGCCGTCACCGAGGGGAAGCTTCCGAACCCCATTGTACGGTTGTTTTTTGATGACTGGAACGCCTATTTGACGACGATTGAATCGCTCAGGGACTTTCATCTTCACAACCCTGACGTCAAACTCATCCCCACACATTGTCAGAAAACAACGGATCCTTTAATGCGTTAAGATTTCATGAATTCAACTTTTAAAATTCTTATTCTTTTTTACGCCATTACAATATATTTGGGGCGTCAATTGTATGCGTTTTCTCCTGCTTTAGTCAAGAAATTTAGGTGGTGGAATCTCAAACGTAAGCACTTAAAGCTCTCGCCTTTTTACAGTCCGTTCGTAACGTCAAAGAAGAAGTTAGAAGAATATCCACAGATCGATAAATCTGAGTTTATGGCTCATTTTGATCAAATCAATTCGAAAGGGGTTTCTATCAAGGACGCCATGCCTTTGGTGATGAAGGCAGAAAAAGACAGAGATTTTTCGCCTGAAATAAATGGTGTTACTGCAGGGATGTCTTCAGGCACCTCTGGAAACCGCGGCGTGTTTCTTGCGTCAGTCAAAGAACGCGCCTTTTGGGTCGCTTGTGTTTTAGATCGAGTGATAGGTTGGTCGCTTAAACCGAGGAAAGTCGCTTTCTTTCTCCGCGCGAATAGCAACCTATACGAATCTGTGGGGTCGCGCCTTTTAAGTTTTGTTTACTTCGACTTGCTCGTGTCTGTCGACGTGCATATTGCCACGTTGAATCGACTTCAGCCAGATATTGTCGTAGGTCAACCAAGTTTGTTGAAGTTGTTAGCCAAATCTATTGAAAACGGAGCGCTCGTCATTTCACCCCACAAAATCATTTCTGTTGCAGAGGTGCTCACGCATGATGATCGCGTTTATTTAGAAAAAGTGTTTAACCAAACCGTGCATCAGGTGTATCAATGCACAGAAGGATTTCTTGCCTCCACATGTAAATTGGGCGTACTTCATTTGAATGAGGATTTCATCCATGTTGAGAAACACATCGTGGATGAAGAACGATTCAATCCCATAGTCACAGATCTTTTTAGAGGGACTCAGCCAGTCATTAGATACCTTTTGAATGACATTCTTGTTGAAGGCCCCGAGTGTGAATGTGGTTCTTCTATGATGACGCTTGATCGGATAGAAGGGAGGATGGATGATGTCTTTGTGATTAAAGACAAATCAGGCGTGAAACAGAATATTTTCCCGGACTTTTTACGAAGGATTGTGATCGGTGCGCATGAAGAAATCACAGAATATCAGATCATCCAAATGAGTGAGAATGAAATAAGTTTATTTATTCAACCTGTTAAATTCCATCAAATAGTTGTAGATTCATTGTCTGCCTTTTTTTTTCAAAAGGACTTAACCGATATTAAATTCACAAAATCACATCACTTAGATCATGACAAAAATTCGAAATTCAGAAGAGTCATCTGTAAATATTGAATTGCCTTGTAGAATCATTTCTATGGGGAAATACCTCCCAAACAAGGTCTTGTCAAGTAGCATTGAAGCCGAACATGGGCTTCCTGAAGGGTGGGCGCTTAAGTTTAGTGGTGTAGAAGCGAGGCATCAAGTGACCCATGAGAATGTGGCGTTTATGGGTGCCAAGGCAGCTGAGTCAGCTTTAGAAAAGGCAAACTTGTCAATAGATGACATCGATGTTGTCATTTCTGCAAACACGTCTTATGACCAGGCCTTGCCTAACCAATCATCGCTGCTTTTACATCTCATTCAGGGCGGGGACAGCAGCAGGTGTTCCGCATTCGATATAAACGCGACATGTTTAAGTTTTGTAGCGGCCTTTAATCTTGCAGCTGAAATGCTTCAACACTCAAATAGGAAACACATATTAATTGTGTCTTCAGAAGTGTCTAGCAAAAATTTAGACCCTTCTGATTGGGAGACCCTCACTCTTTTCGGTGATGGCGCGGCAGCGGCAGTAATAGGCAAAAGTCTTCATCACACATCAGGTATTGTGAAATACAAACACGACACATTTTCAGAAGGCCATGACAAAGCCAAGTTACTTGGCGGGGGGATCTCATACCCTCTGAATGACTATCCATGGGATGTGAAGCTTCACTCTTTTAAGATGGACGGCAAAGAGTTGCTGAGATTAAGTCTGCAATACGTGCCTCCTTTTATGACTGAATTCTTCTCTACCCTTTCATTGAATTGGAGTGATGTAGATGTCGTCATCCCACATCAAGCTTCAAAAACGGGACTCAATCTCCTCAAGAAGATAGTGAAACTTGACCCCGACAAGGTTGAAAGAACATTAGAGCGTTATGGGAATTGCATCGCGGCCTCTATTCCCTTAACCTTCAATGATGCTTTTGAGAAGGGTAAGGTGTTAGAAGGCCAAACATGCTTCCTCTGTGGAACCTCAGCCGGTTTTGCCGTTGGTGCCTTACTTTATAAACATGGATCGTAGACCTCTTTCTCTTGAGGTGATAACCTCTCTTTTTTCATTGCAGAAAGGCAACATGAGAAGTCTAAGGCTCTATAGGGTTTCTAGAGTATGTCTCACCGTTCCATTGTTTGGTTTTTTGATTGTAGTCAATAATTTCTTTCTGTTTCTTGACCATTTGTTTTTCTTTAGATTTCACAGACAATCTATAGATAGCCCGGTTTTTATTGCGTCCCCGCCCAGAACTGGAACCACTTATTTATTTCACGGCATGAGTGATTTAGAGCGTCATTTCACCACGGTCAAGCTTTGGGAACTGTTGTTGGCGCCCTCGATCATTCAAAAGTTAATCATCCTTGGAATGGGGCGAGTTGATCGGGTATTTGGTGGGGGAGGTAAAAAGGCGTGGTCGTTTGTTGAACGTATTTTCTTTAAACCGATCCTGAATATTCATCTGACGGGTATGAATCATCCAGAAGAGGATGAACTCATGTTGTTGTGGTCTTTTGAGACCGCTTACTTTTCCTTGTTTTATCCTGACTCTCACGTTTCAAGAGATTTGTTGCGCTTTGATCAGGAAGTGAGTCCACGGAGGAAAAACAGGATTATGAAAAGATATAAGCGGTTAGTGCAACGCCACATGTATGTGTTTTCGAAAAAGAGCACAAAGCGCTTTGTCTCTAAAAACCCATTTATGATCTCTAAGCTCTCAAGTATAAAACACCATTTCCCGAACGCTTTAATCATTACGATCAACCGATGTCCCAGTTCAACGGTTCCCTCAACGGTAGCACTTAATAGAGCGCTGACAGGTATATCTTCTGACATCCCCATGCCAGCAAAAGTTGAATTAGAAGTTGTTGACTTGATGGTCGATTGGTATTCATATATCTACCATAGCTTGGTCAAGGAGAAGATCTTGCCTCATCTCGAGGTCGATTTCACGGACCTAATCACCAACCGTGACCAGGTATTAAATGAAGTTTTGGCTTTTTTAGGTCTAGAAAACACGGTTGAAAACACAACGGATTCGGCAGTGGAAACGACCCATACCACACCTGCGAAATATGACAAGCTCAAGGGTGAGGAACTCGAAACATTACTTGAGCGATTGCCCTTTTTGAAGCCTCAGTAAAGCGAGTGTGGTTCCCACAGCATGTACTCCCCAAAGTGCAGTGATGACAACTAGAAATATTTCTGGTGAGGGCAATGAAAGTAAAAAGACAAGACCAGCAATACTTAGCACCACCCATGACACCACTCCCCACAGCTTGCCTTCTGTAAGACCTCCACAAGCCAGTGTGCCTAGAAATATGAGTGAGAAGAGATATGACAACTGTGTGGTGGGCCAAACATGTTCTTTCGCGATGTAGAGTAACAAGAAACAGAAAAGTAAGATGCCAGCACTGAATTCGATTGCTCCAGAAAGTTGAAATTTGCGAGATTTCAAGCTTGGAAGTTGGATTCCAAACAATTTGTAGATCGGTACGTTGCTCGCCACCAAAGCATTGTCAGATTTCAAGTGATCTGTCGTTCCATATTTAATCGGCGTGTCTTTCAGCTTTTTCTGAAACGTCCCAAATAATTTGTCCCAAATGACCAATGTGCCCCCAAAGTTTTTGTCTAAATAAGGCGCGTTATATCCGTGGTGAACGCGATGGTGTGAAGGCGTAATCATGATATACTCAAGCCATCCCGAGTTGTTTACCACTCTGTTGTGATTGTAGAATTGGATAAAGTAATGTATGCTCCCAATGCCGATAAAAACCTCTACAGGGACGCCCACTATGGCTAACAAAAGAAAGAACGGTATAGATGTCAGCGAACTGTACCATGAATTTCGAACACCGAGTGAAAGGCTGAAGTGTTCCCCTTCATGATGTACCACGTGCACCGCCCAAAGACTTTTGTAACTGTGATGAAGCCGGTGCAGCCAGTAAAAGCAAAAATCCCATGCGACAAATGTAAATATCCAAACACCGACAGAAGAAAAGCTGTCAAGCCATCCGAGGTCGAAGTGTATGTTGATCGACCGAAAAACAACAACTTCGACTCCCCGAAACACCCACAGAAGCACATGCCCGGAGTTGAGATTGAATACAATTTCATGAAACGGAATGCGCTCTTTTTTGACCCAAACTAAAAACCCGACTTCGATAAGAATTAGAATTAACAGTAACGATGTTGCAACAGCTAAGCTCATGTGTGATGTTTGGTATTCGAATGAAAGATAAAGTTGAATTATCGAAAATAACATATATAAACGTCATCTCTACGACATTTTAAAAATATTTTCACTTCGCTTTTTGTTGTCAGTTTTATTCTACCTTCATCCGCAATATGAAAAACACACTCTTCCTCCTTCTTTTTTTATCT
>JAPKBK010000102.1 GCA_028823435.1 Flavobacteriales bacterium | reverse complement strand
TCACGCTGCCTCTCTCGCAATGAAACACACATTCGGTAAAGATCCAGTTCCGATTAGAAGTGGAGGGAGTATTCCCATTGTCGCATCATTTGAGCGCATACTCGGCTTGAAGACTGTGCTATTTGGGTTTGGTTTAGACTCAGATGCGATACACTCCCCGAACGAGCATTATGGCGTTTTTAATTTCTTCAAAGGCATTGAAACGATTCCCCATTTCTACACACATTTTGCGAGGCTTCACAATGAAGAGTAGATTTCTACGCATCACTTCTATTGCAGCACTGGCACTCTTCACTTTAACAGGATGCTATAAGCAACTTGAGGTGATTGATGTCCAGGATTTTTCTGAAATCCAAATCGGGTTGAAGGGTCTCAAATCAAATCTAGACGTTCGGATTTATAATCCAAATTTCTTTCCCATCCAGATTAGTGAAACCCAGATTTCTCTTCGCGTCAGAGAAGTAGATGCGGGAGAAGTCAGTCTCATAGAAGGGGTCAAGCTCGGCGCAAGAGATACGGCGTTGGTGAGATTTAATGTAGCCACCAGAGATGGTGCGATCGCGGAAATTCTTAAAGCGGATGTCATGAATTTTCTGAAGGGCGCAGATGTTCCCTTTTCTGCATCGGGAAAAATAATAGGAAAATCGTGGGGGTTAACGATTGAAGTTCCACTGGAACATTCTCAAAACATCAGCCTTCGCAACTAGGGTATGGACAACCTTGCCTAGTCGTCAAGTCTTGAAATCATATAGGTCACGCCGACTTCGACAGTCATATTCAACATCCGATTGTTCCATCTCGGTGTTCCAGTCGGCGTCTCTGGACGTGGCGCAATGGCAAGAATGCTTTGGGTGACACGCGCAAAAAGATGAGAGTGATTCCCATAGACTGTGCGTATTCCCAATACAGCTCCCAAGTCATATTTTTTAATGGGCAAGCCAGTCGGGTCCCAAGCCACCCCATAGAAATCTTCTTCTGCTGCGAGTAAAACCGAGGGTTGTAATCCGACCAGGATGTCAAACTTTTTGTAGCCTGCGACAGAATAGCTCATCGTTATAGGAAGGTCGATGTACGTAAACCGATATTTCCAGGTGTCGTAATCCTCAGGAGGATTTGGCGGTTTCTTACTCCCTTTCTGATTGTATGCGATACCGATCTGTATGTTTTTCTTCCCTCTTCGTCCAATCTCAACAGTAGCACCTAGGTTGAAGCCTACTTTGTTAAACCCACCGATTCCATCTCCGTGAATTTGGGACGCGGTTGCACCAGCTATAAGACCCCCATTAAACTGGAAGGCACGACCCTCTGAATACTCAGACTGTGCGGAAAGCAAGTACGGCAAAAAAGCAAATAACAAAAGAGCTTGACGCATGATCATCTTATTCAGCCAAATGATGAGACAAACAATTTATAACGTCTCCATTTTCACTGCTGGCGACCACTAAAACAGATGCGTTTTCAAAAACCCACTCAGGGTTCCAGTTAAACGTATAGTCGGATTGAAATCCCTCTCCCTCAAGAGCATCTACGATGACCACAAGTCCTTCAGCGCCAGTGACGCTCCCTCTCAGCAAATGATTGAATTGGTAATCTGTGACGTGTTCAGGATCTTCGCCATAGTACAACTGATCTCCGATGAGAGACGACTCTGTGAAAAGAATGGCAAGCCTACATTCTCCATCTAGACCCCCGCTTGTGAATTGTCCGTTGACATGAATGTTCAGTTGACCATTGCCAGCAGATGGGTGCCAGAACGTTTTAACTTGAAGCTGAAGTGGTGTTTCAGACGTGAGTTCAGACGCAACTTCTTCAGTCCACTCAGCAGGAGAGAAAAAATTTCCTGTTCCGCCTTTTCGATTAATTCTCCCCAGCGGATTTGCTTGGAAATCGAGTTGAGCCCAATAAAGATTACCGTCCTCGTTTGTCCAATCGATGGGGTATGCATCGTTTGTGATGGCCAAATTTCCAGCGTGAATGGCCAGAGGAAAAACACGATCAGGATTTGATTCTGCCAAGCCTTCCGCAATCACAGCAGCAGGAGGGCAGTTGCCACATTGATGGGCCGTAAAATCTTCGACCAACACGTTTTTGCCAGACGTGGTGGGCATTTGAAAAACGGGCGGGTTTCCGTACAACTCTATATTGTACCCTCCAGAAAAGGGAACGATAGGGTCTTCTAAAACATCGCAAGCAGGAAAGCAAATACATGCGGCGATTAAAACGAAGGGGATATATCTACTAAGCGTCATATCAATCTAAAGTAATCTCAAAATATTGAACAAAAAAAATCCGCGTCTGTACGCAAGGTACAAAACGCGGATTCAATATTATTTAGACTGTCTCAGTCTATCAGGAAATCTTACTGTACGTTCGTGACACGAAGCGTAGATGTTTCGTTTCCTGCAGTGAGGTTTACGAGGTAAATTCCTGCTTCAAGAGAAGCGAAGTTTAACTGTAGAGATTGCGTTCCAGCAGCAATGTTGCCTAAGTTCATCTCGATCACCTTCTCACCAATGAGGTTGTAAACTACAACAGAAGCCTGTCCCGCTTCAGCAGCAGAGAAAGAAAGTGTTGTGTTGTCAGAGAAAGGATTAGGGAATACGTTTACGCTAGATGTAAGAT
The DNA here is from genome assembly GCA_028823435.1 of Flavobacteriales bacterium. Lineage (GTDB taxonomy): Bacteria > Bacteroidota > Bacteroidia > Flavobacteriales_D > Sanyastnellaceae > UBA974. The sequence continues at coordinate 4,009 of JAPKBK010000102.1, read as the reverse complement.
CGTTTTCAGTGATTCCAGTTGCAGAAGTTACTTCCATGCCTGCGACCAATTCTCCGAACTCAACACCTGATGCACCGTTGTAATCGAGTATGATACCGACGACGTCCATTCCGTCCATAGAAACGACTGAAGCAACACCATCAACGTAGTCACCCCACTGAGAAGCAACAAGCCCGTCTCCGTATGTGTCTACCATTGTGAAAATGTAACACTCATTGAGATCGAGTGCCACATCCCAAGTTAATGGAGTGTCATTTTGACCAGCCAACGCACCTGCGTCAACACCATCAATGTACATGCCAGAAGCAGACTCAATTGACCAACCAGTCTCCTCAGGCCAGTTGTCAGTCGTGATGCGTACTTGAACATACGACGTCGCTTCGTTTGACCCAACGATTGCCGCTGATCCCTCAGCATTCCAATCAGCACCGTTTACAGAAACCAATGCGTAGTCAAATGTTCCGATTTCGTTATAAGATCCAAGATCTACAGTTTCATTTCCACCATTTGAAAGAACGCCTGCCCATGTGACGTCACTTTGAGCAACTCCGTTTAATTCAACAGCAAAAACCATTGCAGTGACATCGTCTGATCCAAGGTTAGAAACAGATGTTGAAGCCATCCACTCACCTCCTCCACATGAAGAAGTTTCACCGTTATAAGCCATTAATGGTGCAGCACCAGTAATTGTGTTAGCGCAATCCAAAAAGGCTGCAGCAACGTGCCCATCAAAAGTTGCTTGACCAGACTCAACAAGTGTGTATTCCATCGCACCAGTAGTTGCGTTGGGTGTTCCATCAGGACAAACAGTGTAGATTGTAGGGTAGTATGTGTTTCCGTATAAATCAAATACGTTACTCATGTTGTCAAACATTTGGTATGGTGTTCCAGTAACCCAATCTCCAGTAGTTGCCGGTCCAGTGCCGTTTAAGTCAGCTTCAGTCGTAGAATCATCTGATTCTAAAGCGAAAATATATAAATCTCCAGTTCCATCAGGACCGAAAGTATTGTTTAGATCTTCAAAGATGTGAGTTTGTTTGTAGCTCCAGCAAGGTCCACACCATGTAGCGTAGAAATCTAAAATAACGGTATTGCCTTCCTCAAGGAGGTTGTAAAGATTGTACTCGACACCCGTAATGTCAGTAGCAGTAAAATCGGGAGCGACACTTCCTGAAGGAAGTTGCGCGAGAGCAGTTGTAGAGATAGTTAGAACTGCGAAAAGCATGTAAAGGTGCTTCATATTATTTAGGTTTAAATGGTTTGAAAACAGTATTTTATCGAACAGGAGTATCAAATTTAAAGCAATTTGGCTGATTTATATCGCCTTTGACCCGTTAAATTTCTTTTTTTTATTTAAAAACTAGACGTAAAGGTCACTTCAAGTCCGCTTGAGGCAGGAACAGCACGACATACGCCTCCCACACAAAAGATTCCTTCTCTTCGTTTTCCGTATCCGATACTCAATCGGTGTGGACCATTAATATACCCTGCGGAACCATAGAGGTAGTGGACGCGTTTTGATTCGTCTGCATTTCCGAAATTGTATTGGTCTATGATGCTGGCAAACCAGTGGGGGCTCCAGGTATACTCAGCGACAATCGTTGCCCAATCTCCCTTATCCTGCTCGGTAAATAAAACTTGAAGTTCTGTGCGCAAACTTTGACGTTTTGCAGTTTTTATTTGCGTTTCTAACACGAAAATGTCCGCAAAAACAATTCCTTTAAAGTCTGTAGTTACGGGTGTCGCAAGGGTGTTAAATTGGAGATTCATATACATCGCCTTTGCTTTGAAGTTTTTAGAAAACTTTCGTTCAATCTCGAAGCTTATATCCTGAACATTCAAGGAATCTCCAAATCCCCAGCTGTTTCTTTGGTAACCATTTACAAGACCTTCTACTCCGCTTAAGCTTGTCGTGTCTAGGCTATATGACGTCGAAAAAACAAGATTCATTTTCGTTCCGTACTTTCCTCCCAGTCTTGATCCTCTCTTAAGTTTGTAGTACAATTCCCCTCTGAAGCTAGACTCACCATTGATCACGGTTGCGTAAGGATACAATGTCGCTGCCAAATTGTAGGTGTGATTTTTTGTAATTGAAGGGATGTTGTTAATCGGCGCATCAAAAAGAAGCAGATCTCTGTCCGAACGAAAACTCATGTTGTCTGTGATAGATCTCTGAAGTAGAAACGAAAAATCTTTGATGTTTCCTGTGAGATACCCCATGAGCGCTTCACCGTCTTTGTAGATGTATCCGTTGTCAGCTGAAGGGTCATTGATCTTCTTAGTCAAATGAATGCCCCCTTTCCACATGCCATAATGTACTGTTGTTCCGTACTCCCATCCGGCAACATTTTTCGGGAGCTCAAGAATAAGCGTGTCCTTGACAATGTTTCCGCCCTCCTGAAAGCGACTTACAAATGAATAGGATGGTGTAATTCTCAGCTTGGCATCTTCCAATCCCGGGATGAGGTCATTGAGGTTGACTTCTGCATTGATACCTCGCACAATACCATCACCATTGATCAGCTCACTGTCGAAATCCAATCTTTGTTTGCCATAGATCATTTTTACAGATACTCCATCGATGGGCTGAAGTAAGAGGCGCACGCCATCCATCGCATTGTCCAGTCCCAAGTCTCTCGCTTCGTAGGATCTGAAAAGATATCCCGCACCGAATGTCTCGTAAAAATTTCCCACAGTCACATCAACGCCGACTTCTTTGTCACTCCAACGCGCATATCGATATCCAATCCCCGACCCTTTAAACCTTCCAGGGAAACCTAAAACACTATTTAAATAGGATTCATAACGCAACCCAGCCGAGAAATTTCCTTGTGTGTAAATAATATTTGAATACGCATTTAGCCCTGATTTTGAAGGAGGGACAACCGCACCAATTAAAGAATCCTCTTCGTATGATTGAAAGAGCATAGAAATATTTCCAGAAACCACGCCTGGACTGGTTTCTTGAGATTTGACAACCCCACTCACAAGGATTCCAAGCGTGAAAAATGTGATAAAATGCTTCATGATTAGTTCGCGAGCTTCAGCAGTTCTTCATACAACTCTTCCTCGTCTCCTTCTGCGTAATTGTTGTGAGACCAAACCAATTCTCCCGCCCCATTGTATAAAAATGTATGGGGTACATTCATCACGTTCATGGCGCGTTTAAAATCTCCTGCGGGATCTAAAAGAATGTCGAACTCCCATCCGGAACTCATCACGTAGGGTGAAACGCGATTTGTAGATCGGCTGTCATCGATACTTATTGCGACTATTCTAACCCCGGTTTCATCTTGCCAGTCTCCGTAATAATCCATGTAGTTATTCAACTCTCTTTTGCATGGGCTACACCATGTTGCCCAAAAGCAAATGACAATAGGTTTGCCGTCATTTTCTAACGTTCCAGTATCAATGGTAGATCCAGCAAGGTCTTTGAGTTTAACTGAAGGAATGGATTGTGCATATGCATTACCCATCATTAATGAAAGCAAAACCCCAGCGATCAATAAGTTTTTCGCTGCGCAATATGTTTTGTGTAAGTAAATATGCATGGTTTAAAATTTCTAATCGTTACAGCAAAGAAACGGCTTTATCCCTAAAGCAGATGTATTACCTTCGTAACCATGTTTTATACCAAACTCAAAACCCTCGTACTGTCTTCGACATTTCTACTTGTCGGAGCCTTGTCGGCACAACTTACAATCATCGCTCCTTCAGACACGATTTATGCATCGTTAGACACGCTCAATGAATTGTATTCTGGTGAAATATCTCTGCATTGGGATGTCGTGAATGAATCAAATTCAGAAATGACATTGATGTGTTCGCGAAACTTCATAGAAACAGTAGATCCATATAACTACCCGTACGTTCAATCATTGCCAGAGGCTATTGTTGAAGGCGCTTACGAGAAGTTTTGTTGGGGCCCGCTTTGTTATAACTACGGGACAGATGCATCGTCTCAAAATTCCTCTCTACTTGTTAATCTTCCAGCGGGAGCCACCGATAC
>JAPKBK010000101.1 GCA_028823435.1 Flavobacteriales bacterium | reverse complement strand
CATTGAACTAGATACATTGTCCTTTTCAGCAGATGCAGGCTCGGGCGGCGTGATCAATTGCGACATGCCCACACTCGTGCTTCTGGGAGCATCTAATGACAACGGCGCTGAGTTTGTTTGGTCTACAACTGATGGCGACATTTTCGGAAACAGCAATGTTGCTGAACCCACAGCTGTATCTGGCGGAACCTACAATTTACTCGTCACCAATCCAGAGAATGGATGTACGTCCGAAGATGAAGCAGTTGTCTTAGAGGACTTTACAGCTCCGATGATTGACCTCGGATTTGCAGAAGGGATGATCAGCTGTGAAACACCCCAAATTGTCATTTTGGGGACTGACATTACACCTGACACGTATACAAATGAAATTGAGTGGACATGGGTTGAGGGTGAAGGAGGACTTTTTGATCCTACATCTCTAGAGCCTACAGCAGTCCTGCCCGGAGAATATATGCTGACTGTCACATTTAGTGAAAACGGATGCGCCACAACCTCTCCTGATTTGGTAACCGTAGAACAAGATGAAAATGCATTTATTGACATCACTAATCTCACAATGCCTAACGTCATCACACCTAATGGGGACTACTACAATGACTACTTAAAGCCTTTTCTTTCTGACCAACCAAGTGTGGAAACACTCTCCGTGCTAGACGAGTACAACCTCATCATTTACAACCGTTGGGGTGATCTTGTTTTTGCGAACAATGGACTCCCTCTCGCCTGGGATGGCAGGGCAAACGGAGATCAACTTTCAAGTGGCTCTTATGTGATTGTCGTGGACTACAAGTCCTTGTGTGGAGAAGTCCAAAGTGGGTCATACACCGGACCTCTGGAGATTCTTTACAAAACGCCTTAACCAGAGGAACTAGAGCGTTCTACCCCGAAATTTTATCAAGGAACTCATCCTCTGAAATAATCGGCACCCCGAGCGTTTCTGCTTTCTCTCTTTTGCTTGGCCCCATTTTATCTCCCGCGACGATATAGCTGGTTTTCTTCGAAATAGAAGATGACACCTTGCCCCCGTGTTGTTCTATCAGTTTTTTAATACCTGTCCTGTCGTATTTTTCAAACACCCCACTGACGACAACAGCGGCACCGGCCAGTTTATCTGTAGCCCCTTCTACTTCTTGCACAACAAACTGTAGCCCCGCATCTTTGAGTCGGTGAATGAAGGCCCTATTGTTCTCCTCGCCAAAAAACGCGATGATACTGTCTGCGATACGCTCGCCGATCTCGTCAACTTCAATCAGATCTTCACGATTTGTATTCATGATTGTATCAAGGCTCCCTAAAGAACGTGCAAGTTTTTTTGCGACTGTCTCCCCTACATAGCGAATGCCCAATCCAAACAAGACTCTTTCAAACGGAATATGCTTACTCGCCTCGATGCCCAGCAGTAATTTCTGGACCGATTTTTCTGCCATCCGATCAAGGGGAAGAAGATCCTCAGAAGTAAGTTTATAGAGTGACCCTGGATCAATCACGAGACCTGCTTCTACCAACTGGGCGACAGTTTCAGACCCCAGCCCATCAATATTCATCGCTTTCCTGCTTATGAAATGCTTGATTCTACCTTTGACTTGTGGCGGACAAGACTTCGCGTTGGGACAGTAATGCACAACCTCGCCCTCTTCTCTGATCAATGCCGTTTCGCATGCCAAACAATGTGTCGGGAAAACAGATCCAGGCTGGCTGAACAAATCCACTGCAACCGCCCTGGAACTTTCATCTACGCCTACTACTTTCGGAATAATCTCTCCACCCTTCTCTACAAACACGTAGTCGTCAGAACGAAGTCCCAAACGTTCAATTTGATCTGCATTGTGAAGAGACGCGCGCTTGACAGTCGTCCCGCCTAAAAGCACTGGCTCTAAATTTGCCACTGGGGTCACGGCACCAGTTCTACCCACTTGAAAAGTAATTTCCTTTAATTTCGTGCGAACTCTTTCAGTCTCAAATTTGAAAGAAATGGCCCAACGTGGACTCTTTGAAGTCAGACCTAAGATCTCCTGCTGATCATATCTGTCCACCTTTATGACGACCCCATCAATGGCAAAGGGCAACTCATGTCGCGCGATATCCCAATATGAGATAAAGGCCATGACACCCTTCGAATCTGTTGAAGTAGAGATCATTTTCAACTTCTCAGAGGGCACCTTAAACCCCCATTCTCCTGCACTTGAGACAGCTTTGCTGTGGGTTTCTGAAACGCCTTTTGAAATCACGCCATACATCATACAGTCGAGTTTGCGCTTGGCTACCTCTTTGCTATCTAGGAGCTTGAGAGAACCCGCTGCCGTATTTCTGGGGTTTGCAAATTGAGCCTCCCCCTCCTCTTCTCGCAATTCATTCAACGCCTTAAAGTCTTCAAATGGGTAAAATATTTCACCGCGTATTTCAAGGTTCTCAGGAGCAGGTTGTTGCATGAGCAAAGGAATCGTCCTGATTGTCTTCACATTGGCTGTAATATCCTCTCCTGTCTCACCGTCTCCCCGCGTGATGGCTTTCATCAGCCTCCCCTTCTCATAGACCAAACTTATTGCGACCCCGTCGTATTTGAGTTCCATCACATAGACGACATCTTCTCCCTCAAGACCTTTGTCAACTCTTAACATCCAATCTTCCACTTCGCTCTCATCATATGTATTTGAAAGCGATAGCATGGGCGTAGAATGCTTCACCTTGTCAAATCCATCCTGAGCAATACCTCCAGGACGCATTGTAGGTGACAAAGGGTCATTGAATTCAGGATATGAAAGTTCTAAAGCTTCGAGTTCTTTCAGTAAAAGATCAAACGCTTTGTCAGAAATAACCGGCTGATTTTTATTGTAATACAGGTGATTGTGCGCGTGGAGATCTACGCGTAATTCCGATATCCTTCTGTCGGCAATTTCCTTATCTGATTTCGTCTCCATGATGTGTCAAGTTAAATCAATACGCGCAAATACATGCCTCGGCTTGCCCTGTAAATCTTTAATTAATGAGATCTGATCCCAGCGTGTGTTTGACCCTCGAAACAGATCCATGACATCCGTTGCAAATCTTGTGTGGCACTCAAAAGCCAACCAACCGCCTGGATTTAACATCCCTCCCTCGCATAGCGCTATGATTCGTTTATAGAAAAGAAGTGGGGCGTTATTGGGGACGAACAGCGCCGACATAGGCTCACAGTCTGCGACCCTATGTTCCATATTCATTTTTTCTTGCTCTGGGATATATGGCGGATTGGAAACCACAGCGTCGAAACATGTGGGCCCAAACGGTCTCTTTTGCAAAACATCAGAACATTCAAAATTCACCTCAGCGTCGATTGATTTTGCATTCTCTTGTGCAACATCAATCGCTCCTTGAGAAAAGTCGGAAGCAAAAACCTTCCATTCGGGTAACCTTTTCTTGATTGCCAAAGCAATACATCCTGACCCTGTGCCGAGATCTAACACACACCCATTCGCCTCAAACGTCTTCAGTTTTTCTACAAGAGAGAACACCAATTCTTCTGTTTCCGGTCTTGGAATAAGCACGCTCGCATCAACTTTAAAATCAGAACCATCGAAATGCGCTGTACCTATCACATACTGGACTGGCTCACCTTTTGCGACCCTGTCAGCCATCACCGCCAACTGATCTATTTGGGACTCAGGAAACCTGTAATTGTTCATCAATCTTTCTCCCTTCCCCATTCTTGACACAACCTCCAAACACAATCCCACCACGGGATTCCTTTCTTCTTCCTCTACGCCATTCGAAATCCTTGTTTTAAACCAAACACGAACCGACCGTTCATCATTCGAACCAGGCCACGGACCCGCTCCCCTTGAACTCCCCTTTGAAGATATTGAATCATTCATCTGCTTTCTTCAAAACGATATACCCCCATGGAGACACAACACCATTCGCATCAATATTTTTACGCATGACTGCGACAAACTCGCCCTCTGGCATATTCATCGAAAGAGGAACTGAATCAGCACTTAGATTTACAGCGACGACAACCTGACTTTGTTCTTTGCGCTTAGTGAATGCAAATATTTTTTCTGGTGACTTACACGCCAACAACTCAGGTGCGCCCCCGTAATCGCCATTCCACAAGGCCTGCTCTTCGTGATGCAAAACGTTGATCGATCGGTAAAAATCTGCCTTTGCGTATTCGCCCCATTCAACAGTATCTTTTTCGTAAAACCGCAACCTTTTATCCAACCCCGATTCTTGTCCAGAATAGATGAGTGGCATATCTAGCAGCATGCCCGACAAAATCACCATTGCATCTCCAGCTTCACCATATCTCTCTGAAATGGGTCCGTTCCAAGAATTCTCATCATGATTTGTTGCAAAACCCATTCTGTAAGCATCCGTCTGAAATTTCTTCGCCTCTTCAGTGAGATATTCCCTCAAAACAGACGCGTCTTCTCTCCCTTGTGCAATTTCATTTGTCAGATGATGATAATGCTCCGCATAACTCATGTCAAACGCTCTGTTGTGATGCGCTGGAACATCCGCTGCAGCAAGCATAAATATCTCTGGCTTTAAAGCCTCTAACCTACGTCGGGCAATGTCCCAAAACGCGACAGGAATTTTTTCGGCATGATCACATCTAAATCCATCAATATCCGCTTCAGTTACCCAAAACTCCATGGCATTGGCCATGCCATTATACAAACCATTCTGCACACCATTCTCCCAATCTAACTGAGTGACATCCCACAAATCTGTACCTGTAGGGGGCTGTAAATTGCCCGAGTTATCCAGCAAATAAAACCCTCTGTGGGTTTCAGTCCATTCACAATCAAACGCACTGTGATTTGCAACCCAGTCAAGAATAACCTTCATGCCCAGTAAATGGGCTTCATCGACCATTTCCACAAAATCCGCCAAGGTTCCAAGATCGGGATTTATATCTGTGTAATCTTTGATACTATACGGACTTCCTAGACTGGAGCTGCCCAGTTCAGCCAAATAGCACGACTTATTCTCCCCCCCCATTCTATTCACTTCACCGATGGGAAACACCGGCATCAACCACAAAATATCCACCCCCAATGCCTTCAATCTAGGCAAATCATTTTGAAATGCGTTCAACGTCCCCTCGGCCGTGTGTTGCCTTAAATTCACTTCGTAGATTGTTGCGTTTTTAGACCAAACAGGATGCACTAAAACATCTTCTGCGTCTCCGGACCCCACGCGTTCAGAAGGCGTGTTTGCTTGCGTCACTGCACCACACGACAGTGATATCAAGATGAGTCCTGAAACAACAATTGCGACAATTAATCTCATCTTGAAATCTCCTTAAAACAGCGTGCTTTGACCATTTTCCCCGAACTCTGCAGAATCTTCGTCAGAATCGGAAGCTTGATCAGAATCTTGATCAGAAGCCAAATCTTCTGCAGCATCTCTATTTTCAGCAGAATCGACATCACCGGACACAGCAGTTTCCACCGCCTGATCTATGAGGTCATCTGCTTTTCGAGCTTCCAAAATCTCAAGTGAGACTGCATTTTCCAGGTCTGTATTTGCTGGCTCTAACAACACTTCAGTCACAGGAAGGGAACTTAGCTTGTTGCCCAAAGCTCTGTATCCTTTTAAAGTAATAAACCCACGTAGATCTACGATTTCGTCAACTTTATCTCTTGTATGCTTAAATCTCCTGTTGTACTTCACTCTGGCTTGAGGATGATACAAAGACGTTGCAAAAGCAAGCCTGCTATTCACATTCTCACCGATAAAACTGACTGGTTTTAATGAAAATTCAGCTAAAAACCTCTTCACATACCAATCCTCTTTCTCACCATCAAAATAAACCACAGAAACCGGTCGCTCAGAATCCCATTTTTCAACAGAAATCATCTTGTCATCAAAGTGCGTACTGAAATCGAAACCCGTCATCACATACATTCCATTTGATTGGAGCGCCATGATGTGATCCTCTGCATGAAACTCGCCCAGGAACACACCTCTCCCTTCTCCGTTCAATCTACGAACGGTCTCGTCAAACCACACTTTCCTCGCTCCCAGAGTTGATACCCCAGCTTCTTTCAATTCGATTTTCTTGATTGGGAACTTCGACACAATATTCCCGCCAGACGCTCGACCCTTGATCGCAATGTCAGAAAAGTTTAAATCTATTTTAAGTCGTTTTAACTTGGGTTGATTTTTCAAGTTGATGGTCACAATTTCTGCCTCACCATTCCTGTTCGCTGTAAAATACCACACTTCCGACTTTGGGGTTCCTTTTGTAATGGGATACTCTCGATCTCTTGTAATGGACTTCACATTAAACCGCTTCACCATACTGCGTCCCGATGTTCCGTCGAGATAGATCACGTTGTATGTGGTACGAATATCTCCCTTCTTCCAAACCGCGACGTGCAGTATGTTCTTCCCGAAAAAGGCTTTAGAAGAAATCTTACTTACTTGCATGATTCCGTCTTTGCGAAACACGATCACATCATCAATGTCTGAGCAATCACATACAAACTCTCCTTCCCCTCGCTTCAATCCAGTGCCGACAAAACCCTCTTCTGCCTGAACATAAAGCTTGACGTTCGCCACAGCCACTTTAGATCTGTCGATCGTATCAAACGTTCTCAGCTCAGTTTTTCTTTCTCGGTCTTTTCCGTACTTAGATTTTAATGATTTAAACCAATCAATGGAATAATCCGTTAAATTTTCCAGACGGTGCTT
>JAPKBK010000100.1 GCA_028823435.1 Flavobacteriales bacterium | reverse complement strand
TTGTTCTTCTTGTTGCTGTAGCATTTTATTTGCGATTGCAAGATTGTGTCTCGCTTGCGTAAAATCAGGATTTACACGAAGGGCTGATTTATACGCTTCAACCGCTGTTGAAGGATCGTCGGAGTTAAGGGCAATGTTTCCGGAGTTGTACCACGCATTAGAGATTATATCATTGTTTTCCGAGGATGCAATGGCTTGCTTAAATGCTGACGCAGCCCCCTCCAAATCCTCAGTCTCCATGAGACTTCTTCCCAAATTATATGCCGCTATATCTTCGTAATTTTCAAGCGTACTGCCGTTGCTGAACGAACTTGCAGCATCTTCGTTCATGTTCTCCTCAAACGAAGACATCCCGTTGATTAAATGCTGTTTAAGTTCCAAATCAGTTTGTCCGAATACCGTCGAGGAAGAGAAAAGGATGCTGATTAGAATGACTGCATTCCAAATGATGGTGCGCGCATTTTTCATTTGCGAGTTCTTGGGTGAGGGATGAAGGATTCAATGAGTATGAGGCACAATGCAACCAAGAGTAAAAATTGAAATTTGTGATCGTAGTCTGTGAATTTCACTTGTGCAATTCTTGTTTTTTCTTCTTTGTTGAGCGCTTCTAGAACAGATGAGATATCGATGTAGTTGCGGTTAGCTCTTGAAAAGCTTCCTCCACCTGCTTGTACTGTTGTCACCAATACAGTTTCGTCCAGGCGTGATACAACCGGCTGTCCATTTGGTCCTTGAATAAAGCCAACTTGTCTGCCTCGGCTGTCAATGTTTGGAATGGGTGCACCTTCAGGAGTCGCGATGCCTAAAATGTGAACGGTGATTCCAGCTTCAAAGGCCTTCGCAGCCGCAGCAACGGGGTCGTCCTCGTGATTTTCCCCGTCTGTAATGAGTAAAATAGCCCGACTTGATGCGGGGGCGTTTTCAAAGGCCTTGACACTTACGTCTATTGCTTGTCCCAAAGCTGTTCCTTGATTCGCGATAATTCCTGGTGTAATTGAATTTAGATACAGTTTGATTGCACTGTAATCAGAGGTAAGTGGGCATTGGACGTATGCTTCACCTGCAAAAACCACCAAGCCGACTCTGTCTCCTGATAACTTATTTAAGATCCGTTCAACGGTTTGGCGCGCTAGTTTTAAGCGATCAAGTCCCAGATCTTCAGCGAGCATACTGTTGCTGACATCTAATGCAATGACAAAATCCGCGCCTTTTGTTTCGACTTCTTGAAGACGGCTGCCTACTTTCGGTCCGATTAATCCCATGAGGATTGCAGCAACTGCCAATCGCCATACCACAAACCTCCAGGCCTCCCTTGTTAGTGAAAATCCAGGCAATGTAATGTCCTGTAAATGCGCTTCGGACAGTTTTTCAACAGCCCGTGACTTCCATTTTAAATGGATTAAAAAGGCGACAGATGTCACGGGAAGTATTGCGGTCCAGATAATCCAATTTGGTCTGTGAAGGTCTACATGAGGCGCAAACTCACTTTTAATCCACAGACCTAAAATTACGACAGTCCAGAACAAGATTTCTGCCACCGTTACGCCCAATAGCGCAGATCGAAAAAGCTTAATATTTCCCCCTGTTCCCTTACTCATGATACCGAGCGGATTATTGTAAACCTCAATGTTCTCTCAAGTAAAAGTGACAACAATGCCATGATGGCAAAAGGCATATATGCCTCTGTTTTACGTTGATAACGCATGACATTAAATCGCGTTTTCTCAAGAACGTTGATTTCTTTATAAATTGATTTCAGTTTTTCCGCTGTTGTTGCTCTGAAATATTTGCCCCCAGTCCGCTCAGCGATTTCCATTAAGACCTCTTCGTCGATCCGAACATCCACCCAGTCATATCGATACTTGTCCCCGACTTTTGCAACGGGGCTTTTTGCTTTTCCGACCGAACCCACACCGATTGTATAGCACCTTATGCCGTTAAGTTCAGCGAGTTGAGCGGCATCAGAAGGGTCAATGGCTCCAGAGTTGTTGACACCGTCAGTCAGTAAGATGATGACCTTGCTTTTTGCATCTGACTTCCTCAATCTATTGACAGCAGTAGCAAGCCCCATGCCGATTGCCGTCCCACCTTCGAGAAGTCCCGTTTGTAGTCCCTTAACGCCATTTTTAACGACCACATGATCTGTCGTCACAGGCACTTGTGTGAATGCTTCTCCCTCATATGCGACAAGACCAATCCGGTCATGAGGTCTGTCATCAATAAATTCAAGGGCCACTGATTTTGCCTGTTCGAGACGGTTTGGTTTGAAGTCCATACTTAGCATGGAGGCTGAAACATCAATTGCGAACACCAAATCTATTCCTTCGCTTGTCATGTCTTCGATACTGTTTGAAGACTGGGGCCTGGCAATTGCAATGGCTAGAACAGCAATGGCAAACGTTCTAAGTGCATATGGCGACTCTGCCATCCAGCCCATTGATAAATCTTGAATTGACGTCTGTGTGGACGTTTTATTGTCCTTAGAATGGGAGATGTTGGCGAAAATCGTGGTAAACTTTCCCAAACGAAAGACCCTCACCGTTGCGTAAAGAACGGCAGCGATCATGAGTAGAAGTGCCCAAGGTCTTTCCCAGAGATACACCCCGTCAACCCAAACAGCGATTAATAACGCTGAGATCACCGCAAGTAAATGCACGGGTAAAATCTGAGCCCACTTCATGCTTTTGCGTCTTTAGATAATGCGTCTTCTTCAGGACGTTCCATCGTGTTTTGAACGAATTCGATACACACCGACATGGATCTCGTGTGTTCCTCTGACAATGCTTGGCGTTTTGCAAACTTGATTTGGTCTCCAAGTCGAAGCGCAAGTAAAAGCTTTGATTTGTCGGCAGTGTGAATATCAAGTTTATTTATCAGATCAGATACTTCTCGGGTTGTTTTTTCTAATGATGATATATGAAACCGTCCATCTATATAAGTGCGAATAATCTGACTCAACTGCACATGAAAATTCTTTGCGTCCCCTTTGTTCCAGGCTTGTCTTTCTTCTAGGGTTTTTAATTCTTTCAAAGCCGTAATATGCGGCGGTATATAGGGTTTGATTTCCTCAATGGGTTTTCCTCCCACGGCTCTGTTTCTCCACCAGAGATAAACATGTTTGACCATGAAAAACAGGATGATAAGCCCTATTAAACCACCTATCCAGGGTGCTGCTTTTATAAATCGTTCATATGTGCTCCATTCAATTTGAACAATGTCTGCTGCAGGCATCATTTGGACTTCTCCTTCTGTCCTTGAGGGCACGATTTGTAATAAAATAGGAGAGGTGGAATCTCCACCTAATTTGATGCTCGGGATCAGGACATATCCAGAATCCCATCCCGTAACCACCCATGATTGCGTCATGATCATGTCCCACGTATCAGGATCAGAATTTTGCGGAGCCAATGTGTCACGCAAGCTTGTGTGAAGTATCTCAAGTCCACCTGGAATTGTGTCTTGCCATTGTGGCCATCCATCAATTGTCTCATTGACTCCTTTGCCCAACCTCAATGTAATTTCGGCTCTTTCGCCCCAGGCTATTCTGCCGGTGTCCGATGTCAGTGACAGATTGCCAGGTGTTGATTGGCGCATTCCTTGGCCTCTAACCTCACTGAGGTTAAGAAGGCTCGCCAGTGTGATGGCCAGCGCAGATATATATATATGAGATTTACCCACGTCGGTCAAACAATTGCATTAAAGGCTTAACGTACGGCATGTCAGTGCGGATTGTCGCCGCGTCAACGCCTGCTCTCGCAAACAGTTTGTTGAGTTTTTCTGACCGTTCCAACTCCAGTGCTTTAAATTTATTTCGTTGTTTTTTTGATCCAGTCATCATCCATTTCACCTCACCAGTTTCGGGATCTTTCATAGGTAACCACCCTACAGATGGGAGTTCAAGATCTATGGGGTCTTCAATTTTGAGCGCGACTAAGTCATGTTTTTTACCAGCGCGTCTCAATAAATCATCGTAGCCCTCATCTCGAAAATCACTGAGTAGAAAAGAAACCGTCCTCTTTTTCATGGCAGACAAGAAATGGTCAAGTGCTTCAGATAAATCTGTGCCTTTGCCTTCGGGTTTGATCTCTAAAATTTCGCGGATAATTCTCAATACGTGCGAACGCCCTTTTTTCGGTGGTATGAATCTTTCAATTCTGTCAGAGAAGAGTATTGCGCCAACTTTGTCGTTATTTCCCATCGCACTGAACGCGAGGACTGCTGCCAACTCTGTAATTCGATCTCTTTTACTTACCCCTTTTGTGCCTAGCTCTGAGGAGCCACTTATGTCAGCGAGAATGAATACCGTTAACTCTCTTTCCTCTTCGAAAACCTTCACGTATGGCGCGCCCATTCGCGCGGTGACATTCCAATCTATCGAACGAACTTCATCCCCGTGCTGGTATTCTCGGTTCTCACTGAATGCCATGCCGCGCCCCTTAAACGCACTGGCATACTCGCCAGAGAAAATCTTGTCGCTCAAGCCACGAGATTTTATCTCTACACGTCTCACGCGTTTAAGTAGTTCTACTGTATCCATTTCCTCAATTCCTTTTCAGGATTTATGCCTAGGGTACAATGACGCTATCCATGATCTCAGTCACAATTTGTTCCTGAGTAATGTTTTCAGCTTCTGCCTCAAATGTGAGACCTACTCTGTGTCTCAGGACATCCATCGCAACAGCTCTGACATCTTCAGGTGTGACATATCCACGGTGATCCATAAATGCATGTGCTTTTGATGCGATGCCTAGACCTATGCTTGCACGGGGGGAGGCGCCAAACGAAATAAGTTCTGTGAGATGTCCCAGCCCTACGTTTTCGGGAGAACGCGTTGCAAAGACAAGGTCGATGATGTACTTCTCGACTTTTTCGTCCAAATAAATACTTCTTACAAGCCTGCGCGCTTCGATGATTTGTTTTGTCGTCACTAACGGTTTGGGCGTCGGCAATCCATCGACAGATAAATTCGCTCTGAGTATGCGTTGTTCTTCTTCCTTATTCGGATATCCGATCACGACTTTAAGAAGGAATCTGTCAATTTGAGCTTCTGGCAATGGATAAGTCCCTTCTTGGTCAATCGGGTTCTGCGTTGCAAGAACCAAAAAGGGGTTCGGTACTTCAAACGTCTCATTGCCTATCGTCACCTGCCTTTCTTGCATTGCCTCTAGCAGTGCGCTTTGAACTTTTGCGGGAGCACGATTGATTTCATCAGCCAAAACAAAATTCGCGAAAATGGGCCCCTTCTTTACTTTAAAGCTCTCCTCTCTTGGGTTGTAAATCATCGTCCCCACAACGTCCGCAGGAAGTAAGTCAGGTGTAAATTGAATTCTTGAAAACTGTGCGTCGATTGTTTTACTCAGGCTATTAATAGCGAGCGTTTTTGCAAGTCCGGGAACGCCTTCAAGCAGGACGTGCCCATTTGCGAGAAGACCTATGAGAAGCTTGTCCACCATTTGGGTTTGGCCGATGATGGTCTGACTCATTTCGAGACGAATCATGTCAGTGACCTGACTTGCTTTGGCAACCTCCTCATTGAGCTTCTGAATGTCAGTAGCCTGTGTGTTCTTTTCAGGAGCTAAATCTAAGATTTCGACCTTGTCATTCGTCTCTTCTATCATCTTGTAATCTATAGGTGGTTATAAGGATTGCTAAACTATGAATTAGAGTACTTAATTCTTCGCTTTTAAGTTTAAAAACTTGTTAATACGCGTCTATTGTTGAATAAAAGTGAGTAACAATTGAGCTTGAGATTTGGTCTGAAGTGTAATAATATTCAAATTCGTCATTATGCAAAACACCATGACCTTTCAATCAGTGATCGCTGCTGTGCAAGCCTTCAGCGAGGCTTTTAAAATACCTTTTTCTATGTCTCCTACTACAGCCCTTTCATCGGAAGGAGTGGCGTTGCGCCATCGTTTGATGGAGGAGGAAAACAATGAGTACCTGGAAGCAGCTGAGGCGGGAGACTTGGTTGAAGTTGCTGATGCATTGGGCGATCAGCTATACATTCTGTGTGGCACTATTTTAAGCCATGGGATGCAGGATGTCATTGAAGATGTCTTTCGTGAAATCCAGGCAAGCAACATGTCCAAACTTGGTGAAAACGGCTTACCTATTCTTCGTGAAGATGGAAAAGTAATGAAAGGCCCTCATTATTTCAGACCAGACATTTCGCGCATCCTTGCCGATTCGGCTGCCGCTTTAAGTCAAGAGTCTCAACAATTAGATACCGAACTTTAATGAAAGCGTCTGTAGGTAGAATAATGACAAAAGCGCTTCATCGAGCGAAAGCGGGGAAGCCTTGGAGATTTAGTCGCATTATGCAGGAATTGATTCCGTTTAACAGGCCCCATAGGATTTCCGTGTTAGAAATATCTCCTACTGGATGCATCGTTGGTTTGCCGCACAGACGACGAAATTTGAATCACTTGGGGACAATGCATGCGTGCGCATTGGCTACAGCAGGAGAGTATGTCGCTGGACTCAATGTCATAGAAGCATTTGAGTTGACCGATTACCGTTTGATCATGAGTCGCCTTGAAGTGGAATATCACCGCAGGCCTGATGGAGGTTGTATTGCAGAAAGTTCTTGGTCTGAAGGCACGTTAGAGTCCATTAAAACGGAACTCGAGAACGAAGGTGTTGTTGCCTTTTCGTTAGCGTCAAAACTTACAGATTCAGCTAAAGAACATGTT
>JAPKBK010000099.1 GCA_028823435.1 Flavobacteriales bacterium | reverse complement strand
TCCCCCACCCACCCTTAGAAGCATTGTTTACAATCGATGAGGAAACAGGGATGACTGGTGCGCTAGGGCTTAAGGCTGGGCACTTAGAGGCCACAATACTACTTAACCTTGACACAGAGGACGATGACGAAATCAGCATTGGTTGCGCCGGGGGAGTTGACATTACATCTAGAGGCACTTACAAGCCTGAAGACACAGTTACAGAAGGCACAACAGGTCTGAAAATAATTGTAAAAGGAGGTGCGGGTGGACACAGCGGGATGGACATCCACAAGGGCATTGCCAATGCGAACAAGCTGATCAACCGTGTGTTGTTAGAAGCGATCGAATCCGTAGACATCCGTGTGAGCGAAATACAAGGAGGTGGTCTTCGAAATGCGATTCCGCGTGAGGCTCACGCACGCATTGTTGTCTCTGAACAGGATCTAAAAACCCTTGAAGAGGCCATCAACACTACAAAAGCGGACATCACAGCTGAATATAAAACGACGGATCCACACCTCAACATCAGTTGGGAGCGTGAGAAGACACCTATTCAAGCACTTCCCGAGGATGTGCAGAATGTCCTTCTTCTGGCAATTCAGACATGTCCAGTGGGGATTCACCGCATGAGCCCAGACATAGAAGGTTTGGTTCAAACCTCAAACAACCTCGCGCGTGTAGAAGTTGGTGGTGGCGAGGTAAATATTCAATGCCTCAACAGATCCTCAGTAGATTCTGAAAAAGGGGATCATGCAAGATCAATTGAAGCTGCATTTACAATCGCAGGTCTTACTTCAGAAAGAGGAGGCTCCTACCCTGGATGGACACCAAACCCTGCTTCACCCACTGTAGAGATGTTGCGCAAATTATATGTTGAACGCTACAATGAAGATCCAAAAGTAATGGCATGTCACGCAGGTCTTGAGTGCGGCATTCTAGGCACAAACTATCCCAAAATGGACATGGCATCGTTCGGACCGAATATTCGCAGAGCGCACTCGCCTGACGAGTGTTGCCAGATTTCCTCAGTCCAAAAGTTCTGGGACTTCTATCTCGCGGCACTAAATCGCATCCCTAAGCGTTAATCACAAAAACCATGTCAAAACGCCCGCTTATACTCATCACAAATGACGACGGAATCACTTCTGCAGGCATCTGTGCGCTTGCAGAAGCAGTTGCAGACCTCGGTGAAGTCCATGTTGTTGCCCCTGACAGCCCCCAATCTGGCATGGGACATGCTGTTACGATTGGAGAAATCCTAAGAATAAAACCGGCATACTTTCCCATCAAGGGAATAGATGCTCACAGCACATCTGGGACCCCCGTAGATTGCGTTAAACTTGCGATTTACAAGATCCTTAATCGCAAACCTGATCTTTTGCTTTCCGGTATCAATCATGGAAGCAACAGCTCTATAAATGTGATCTACTCAGGCACGATGTCTGCTGCAGTTGAAGGTGCTGTCGAAAACATTCCTGCCATCGGCTTTTCTCTTCTTGATCACGCTGCTGATGCAGATTTTACCGCAGCAAAAAAGATTGCGCGCCAAATGGCGAAAGAAGTATTAAAGCGGGGCCTCCCGTCTGGCACATGTCTCAATGTGAACATCCCCAAGCTTCCACTCAAAGATCTCAAAGGAATCAAAGTTTGCAGACAGGCGGCCGGGTTTTGGAAGGATGCCTTCGAAGAGCGAACCGCACCTAACCACGAAACGTACTATTGGCTTACGGGAGAGTTCACAAATCCGGACCAGGGTGAGGACACAGATGAATGGGCACTTTCAAACGGCTACGCTTCGGTAGTCCCAACGCAGTTTGACCTTACAGCGCATCACGCGATTTCTGAACTCAACAGCTGGGGACTCAAATGAAGCAATACCTCAACACAATCGTGGGAGGAATCCTTTCAGGCGTGTTAGGCACATTCTTCGGGTTCCTTATTCTAGGCGCTTACTGGTCATATGCAAATGCTGTAGACCTCAATTACTTTATCGAAAACATTGCTGCCAAATCTTTGCTCTACAGAGACAGCATGCTTACGCTTAGCACACTGTTTAATGTGGCAGTGTTTTACATCGGCATTAAAGCTGAATGGTGGAAATTTTGTCGCGGGATCTTAATGGTCATTATGGCATGTGTTCCACTGATCATTTGGTTTCAAATGCAAGCAGGAATTTCTTGAAGAAAGTATTTTTTATAGCAGGAGAAGCCTCAGGCGATATTTACGGAGGGCTTGTCGCTCACGAAATGTCAAACCTGTCAAGCCAGTCAAACATAGGTCGCATTGACATGCGGGGATGGGGAGGAGATCAAATGACCGATGCTGGCGTTGAGGTGACGACCCATTACCGTGAGTTGGCGTATATGGGGGTTTGGGAAGTCGTCTCGAATCTGGGTACTATTTTAGGCAACTTAAAGAAGTGCTGGAAAGAAATTGAGGCATTCAAACCAGACGCGATTGTCCTCGTAGATTTCCCCGGATTTAACATGCGTATTGCACGAAAAGCTGCCCATGCCAAATGGGGTGACGTCAAGATTTTTCAGATTGTGGCGCCGCAGGTTTGGGCTTGGAAAAAGGGGCGGATTAAAAACCTTGCGCGCGACTACACCGCCGTATTTCCTGTTCTGCCATTTGAACACCACCTACTGATCGCTGGAGGGGTGCGATCCATCTACTGCGGACACCCCCTTCTCGACGCACTTTCTACAAATCAAGACACAAAACCACACGTCTCCACCAAGCCTGTCCTCGCACTCTTACCCGGCTCACGGAAGCAAGAACTCAATAAAATGCTACCTGTACTTCTTGAAGTCGCAAAGCACTTTCCTCAGATGGAGGCTGTGATCGCAGGGGCACCTGGAGCCGCAGACACCTTATACAGTCAGGCTCGGGAAGCTGGAGTGAACGTTGTATTTGGCCAAACCCGAAATCTGCTTAAGTCGGCTGAATTCGCAGTGATTACGTCTGGCACAGCGACACTTGAAGCGGCACTTCTAAATACCCCTCACGTTTTGGTTTACAAAACAAGTGCGCTCACATACGCCATTGCAAAGCGACTCGTGAACGTTAAGTTTATAGGGCTGACAAATTTAATCCTCAACCGTGAGGTGGTCCCCGAACTCATACAAAGACGCTGCACAGCAATAAATATTGCGAAAAAAATTCATGCCTTAGAAACGTCAACGCAACGGGTGGCCTTTGCTGAATTAAGAACGTCTCTGGGAGACCTTGGCGCATCAGAAAGAATCGCGCAAAGTATGTTAGAAATTATCTCCGTCGACCATACGCCCTAGGGATCCTAGGACAGAGCCCTCACCTTTAGATTTACCCCCTTGACTTGGGGCAGAGCGAAGAATACGATCCGCAAGACGGCTGAATGGCAGGGTTTGCAAGTAGACCGTTCCTGTGCCTTGAAGCGTTGCGAGAAAAAGACCTTCGCCCCCAAACAACATGGATTTGAGACCGCCCGCCTTTTCAATACTGTAATCAATATTTCCGGTAAAACCGACAATGCATCCAGTATCAACCCTGAGCTTATCTCCGTTGAGTTGCTTTTCGACGATCGTTCCGCCTGCGTGGAGGAAGGCCATACCGTCTCCAATAAGCTTCTGTAAAATGAAGCCCTCACCGCCAAAAAAGCCAGCACCTAGTTTTTTATTTAAGGTAATGGTAATTTCTGTTCCTTTTGCGGCACATAGGAAGGCGTCTTTTTGGCAAATAATACTTCCGCCTGCTTTCGCTAAATTTACAGGCATAATCTTCCCTGGATAGGGCGAGGCAAAAGCAACACATCTCTTTCCTACTCCCTGATTTGTAAAGTGGGTGAGGAAAATTGATTCGCCTGTCAGCAACCGCTTGCCAATCCCTAAAACTTTACCAAAGAATCCGCTATTTGGCTTTGAACCATCACCCAACCTCGCCTCGAATTCAATGTCTTCTTCCATCCAGTTCATGCCACCTGCCTCAGCAACGATTGTTTCCTGAGGATCTAATTCTATCTCAACTGCCTGGAGATCGTCACCGTATAATTTATAGTCTACTTCGTGGGAATTCATATGGTTTAGTTTTACAGGCTAAAGCCCCTTTAATTTGTGATTTCTGGGATATGTCACCGTAATGATGACTGACACGTCTTTGCGTTCATTTGGGGCCAACATGAGCGGGAATATGACTTGGTGATTTAACAGATCTACCCTCCCACCATCAGATACCTCGACGAGGACTTCTATGTCACCATCATTCGACCTTGCATATGGGATAGCATCTACAAGATCTACTGAGATTGAGTCCGATTGAAAATTCTCCACCGCGAGCATCCAAGTTGAGACGACCTTTTTACGGCTTAAAAAAGAAGCTTTTGAATCTTTTTGAGACAACTCGCGAGAACATAATACGTTTGGATTTGCGCCCAAAGAAAGTACCAACGTATCGCCTATCACAGGAAGATTAAGTGACACACTACCTAGATATGCATTGTCTGCAATAATTTGAGCTTGGCCGTCCATGAGTTTATTTCCTGACCAATCTTTAATCCTTGCTGTAGAATAAGCCTCCGCGTTGATTGCTGGAGCAGCGAAGTACCTTATCTCACCCTCCAGATAAAACGCGTCTATTTCAACCCTACTGGGCATGCCATCACCCGAAATCACAGAAGAAGTTTTCAGTTCAAACCTGTGACGTGTTTTGCCCACAAAAGAAACATCCTCTTGAATTTCTTCACCGTACTCGACATCCATCAGCCGATTTGCCATCACCCCACGATTCGACTTCGAATATGAAGACAAACGCTGTGAGGAAGAAGCATCCAGAATCCAATCATCAAAAGGACGTGGCATTAGCGCACCGGAGGGACGACCTGAAACAAGTGTTAATGGTGAAGCATTCCAAGCCAGGCCTGATGTTTGGACGATAGAAGCAAAACGCTTGAACAGGATTCCGTCAGATGAAAAATTCACCTCATACTCAGGTGACCAATGCGCCGACGGAGAGAGGTATTTAAGCGAGAGCGCCATGTCACTTTTATAAATCATGGTGTTCTTAAGCTTCATCGTCAACACACCTTCTTGTTCAGCATGAATCAAATGAAGTGCACTTTCGCGTGCTTTCAGATGTGTTAATTGAAGGTCTAGACCTTCAATCTCTAGAGTCACGTCAAGTATCTCAAGTGACAGTGTTTGGTTGCGATTGCGCAAAAAGTCAGCCATCTCGATCACATCGTCTACCAAAAGAACTTCTTGCGTGCTGCCTATACTCCTGTTTGCTGCTAAAAATGCCTGTTCCTCGCTTAGTGTATGCAGGACAGACTCTTGCATTCTTCGTTGTACATCTAAAATACCGATACTGTCTTTGATATTGTTAATCTCTACAGCACGAGAGGTGGGACGAGATTTTGACTCAAAATGAAGTGATTCTACAGAGGTTCCGTTTGGTAAATTTATGGAGAGGGAACCGAGAACCAGATCTGAGGCAAGACCTCGAACGACAAACGTTTCTTGGAGGTTATTGATCTGAATGAATGAGGCGTGTTGAATAATCGCCCCCTCTTGATGTACTTCTACTGAAGTTATAGGCATCACAATCTCCTCCTGAGAAAACAAGGAGACACAGGCAAAGAGTACGGAAAATAGTAACAGCGTAAATTTCATGAGGTTAAGTTACGAATGTCGAGGTCAGTTACAGAATACGGTATCCACCGACGCAGAATAAGCGATCCACCATCCAAGACCGCCTTCAATATTGGACACTACATTTGTAGGTGGCGCAAATGGGTTGCCTTGCGCAGAAACCGAAGACTCGAAGGTCAGTAAGGCTGAATAAGCTGCTTTATCAATGGACTCAAGACGAACAAGAACGGTGTCACCCGTTTTCCAAAACCCAGCTTCACCCTCAGGCTCAGCCTCGAAATCTGCAGAATATCTAAAGGCAAGAAATTCGAAGGGCACCCCATTTCCGAAACTGTCATCCCAGGCGGAACCCAGAGGGTAAATAAATGAGGGGTCCTTATTTACTCTTCGAGACGACCAACGGTATGAATTCCCAAGTGTATCAGGGTCAGTGTATGAGGTTGCCATTAAACCAAGTGAATCGTTTGTTGCTGTAGCAGGAATCTGAAAAAAGGATGTGTCAATGGGAACGAGATTCTCTAGCTTAGAGGAAGCGTTAACTTCAATAGTGTCGTAGATGACGTTAAGATCATACCTCGACCCAAAGGTGCCTACCAATGCAGGCTCATTAAAAGAAGTATAGGCACAAACAGGAAATTCAAGCAAGATCTCTGCAGAGACTCCGAGTGCATTCGACACCTCTTCAAGAGCCGAAAGCGGCAGATCATCTGTACAAACCTCATCCAACAGATATGGAATTCCATCTACAGACACGGTAACAGCAGCCCCTCCAAGATAAAACCCCTCCAAAGAAACAGAAATTGGGTCGAAATAACCTGCAGATTTACTCAACAGAACAAGGGGTATTTCACCGTTGCGAATACTCCCCTCAACAACAAGAAACGGTTCTGAGTCAGGCAGTTCCACTTCAATAATTTTTGTACAACTGGGGAATAAGATGAACGCAAAAAGCAGAACAAGCGTTGACGCCGTAAATCGTGAAAATATCATAGTGCAAAAGTAGAGGGAAGTCGTGAGTATTTCACAAGTCTAATTACCTAAATTCGCACCACGTAACGACGACATGCTGAACAGACGACACCTTAGAATTAAGATCCTTCAAATCCTTTACGGTTTTTATCAGGACGAAGACCTTGACAC
>JAPKBK010000098.1 GCA_028823435.1 Flavobacteriales bacterium | reverse complement strand
AAGGCTCTCTGAAATGCCCACGTATGCTCTGGGACTTACAAAAGCGGCATTTCACAAAGGCATGAACTCAGATTTAGATGAACAATTGGATTTGGAATTAGATTACCAGTTCCGAGCTGCTGAATCTGAAGATTACGCAGAAGGAGTCGCGTCGTTCTTAGAAAAAAGAGCACCCAAATTCATCGGGAAATGAGTGGTTGGATTGACATCGAAAAGGAGATCCCTCAGGATAACCAGAGGATCCTCGCATTTATACCAGATAACAAAGTCTTCTTACCTGGCATGCAATTGGAGTATGCGATGAGAGAAGTTGTCATCCTTCATTTCCGCAAAAACTTCTTTGCCGACAATGAGGAAAAGAGAAATAAACATGGCTTGCATTTTTGGTCTGGAGAAGGCAACAGCAATCACTATTATCACGACGTGACGCACTGGAAAGCCATTCCGGAAGGTCCCTTTGCTTAAATATACTAGCCCTTCACTTGAACTGCATTGTAAAAGGTGACAGCAGTCAGTGCAGCGGTTTCTGTTCTTAAGCGCATATCGCCTAGCGTGATTTCCGTACCATTGTGTGACAACATCATTGTCACTTCCTCTAACGTAAAGTCTCCTTCAGGACCTATAGCAATCACAGCGGATTGACCTTTGGATAGCGTATTGAGCAGATGGACCTTTTCACTTCCGGCAATTGCATCCATACAATGTGCGATGTAAAAATGAGCTGACACATCGCTTCTGACTTGATTGACCGTCTTTTCTAGATCTTCAGTAGGCATGAGTTCAGGCAGCCATTTCCGCTTACTTTGCTTCATGGCTGAAATAAGAATCTTATTCCACCTCTCAAATTTCTCAACTTTAAACTCAGATCTTGATGTAAAAACCGGATAGATCCTTTCGATTCCGATCTCAGTTGCTTTTTCCAGAAACCACTCGAAACGTTCTGTTTTTTTTGTGGGCGCCACGATCATCGTCAAACCAAACGAGGGACGGTCTTCCACTGAGATCTCACCCACTTTAAGCACACATGAATTTTTCGTGATCTCAATAATCTCACCCTCAGCAGACCCACCCTTTCCGTTCATTAAAGTATAAGAATACCCCACCTTGGCGCGTAACACTTTTACGGCATGACTGGATTCGTCTTCAGAAAGATTGAACAGGCCCTCTTTAAGGTTTGGAACATAAAGAGAGCGCATGAATGAAACTTAATTTAACTTTTTACAGCAACCAGAGGACCTCCAGAACGCATTGCGTCAGTTGCAGTATCGTCAAATTGAGCGAAATTCTCAACAAATCTTTTCGCCAAATCATTCGCTACCCTGTCGAATTCTTTTTGATCAGACCAAGTCTCACGAGGCGTTAACAATTCATTTGGAACACCAGGGCAAGAAGTGGGAACACTTAGTCCAAACACCTCATCTGTACGCATCTCAACATCGTGTAACTCACCATTGAGCGCAGCTGTGATCATCGCACGGGTATGTGAAAGCTTCATTCTAGAGCCTATGCCATATCCCCCGCCAGTCCAACCCGTATTAACCAACCACATTCTGGCACCGTGCCGCTCAATACGTTCACCTAACATATGCGCATAATCGGTAGGGGCAAGTGGAAGGAAAGGCGCTCCGAAACAAGCTGAAAAAGTTGTTTGCGGTTCCTCCACTCCTGCCTCCGTACCTGCAACCTTAGCTGTGTAACCACTTATAAAATGGAACATAGCTTGGTTTGAATCTAACTTACTGATGGGAGGCAAGACGCCAAAAGCATCACAAGTCAAAAAGAAAATATCTGTTGGATGACCACCCATGCCGTTTTCTACAGCGCCGGGAATAAAGTCTACTGGATAAGAAACACGTGTGTTTGGGGTGATTGAGTCATCCTCATAATTGGGTGTCACGCCATCGTCTTCAAAACCGATGTTCTCTAACAGCGCACCGTATTTGATTGAATTAAAAATTTGCGGTTCGCCCTCAGCGCTTAGGTCTATTGTTTTCGCATAGCAACCTCCCTCCATATTAAAGACACCATCATCAGACCATCCGTGCTCATCGTCTCCAATGAGGTTGCGATTGGGATCTGAACTCAACGTCGTTTTTCCTGTCCCACTTAGACCAAAGAAAACAGCGACATCGCCCTCAGAACTTACGTTTGAAGAGCAGTGCATCGGCAATACATTATGTAATTCCGGCAATTCGAAATTCATGACAGAGAACATTCCCTTCTTGATTTCGCCAGTATAGCCACTCCCAGCAACGATAATAATTTTGCGTGTAAAATCGATCGCACTGACATTGCCCTGTCTACAACCGTGACGCTCAGGGTCAGCCTGGTAACCGGGAGCGCATATGATGTGCCACGCAGGATCAGCAAGCCAAACCTGTTCTGCATCTAACCTCAAGAACATGTTGTGAACAAATAGATTTGACCACGACTTCTCTGTGACTACGCGAACATTGATACGCGTAGCAGGATCAGCGCCTACAGCGGCATCTCTTACATAGACGTTTTTGCCATCCATGTATTCCTGAACATCTGACATCAGCGTCCCGAAATGTGATGGTGTCATCTTTTGGTTGATCTCACCCCAATCTACCCTAGAAATGGTTTTGCTGTCGTCCACTATAAACCTGTCTTTGGGAGAACGGCCTGTGAACTTCCCTGTCTTAATGGACAGAGCTCCGGAATCGGCAAGGACTCCTTCACCACGAAGTAGCGTTTGTAAAATAAGTTTCGAGGGGGGAAGATTCCAGTGGGCACTAGCCACACTTTCTAATCCTATAGCTTCTAGCGAGGCCCTAAAAGGGGTATTGCCGATGTGCTTCATGTTGTTGAGGAATTAATCATTGAGATTCCTTCTGCAAAGGTATGTACTCTTGTGACCATAACCTTACAATTTTGTTCACAACCTATACACGACCTCAATCGAATGGAATTATATTTACAAAATGACAAGAATTATTACTACCCTATCGTTTTGTGCATGCATCTTGTTTTCCGCATGCAGTTCAATAGATTCGAAAGACACAGCGACTCCCTTACCCAGCACTGATAAAACGGAAACGCCGGAAGGACTGAAGAATTTATCTGAAGCTGAAAAGAGAGGGATGCGCCTCCTAAAAAGACGTCAGGACGAAAAGAATAACACAGCTCAAGTAAAAGAGAAGAACCTTAGCAGTGTCTATAAATACCTCACAACTTCGGACGAATACCCCATCTTCACCACACTGATGCGCAAGTCTGCCATTTCAAAACATATTCATAGCCACAGCGTTACAGTCTTAGCGCCTGTAGACAAAGCGTTTGACATCTTCCCTGAATATAAATATCTTCTCCGTCCTGAAAATGAAGAATTATTGAATGCGTTTATCAGCTATCATGTTGTTGATAGTGCCTATGACTATAAAGAGTTTGCTGATCACTCCCAGCTGACTGTTCATTCTGGAGAAAGCTTAGAACTCACAAATAGGGATGGCATACATTTTAATGGTGCGCACGTGAGATCGGGAAGCATTAACACCAATCTAGGAAGTATCATAGGTATGGATGATCTCATTTTCTATCCGAAACTTACCAAATAAATCACGGATGAAAATCACTTTACAATCAATCGGTATTTCAAATACCCTCATCATTGTATCTCTCTTATTCATCCCAAATATTTCAGCGCAGTGGTCACATGATTTTGAACAAGGAATCATCCCCGTTGTTATAGATGGAGATACGCTTCAAAACCCATGGGTGGGTGGATTAACTGCACCTCAATGGTCGCCGATAGACTTTGATTTTGATGAAGATGAGGACCTTTTTGCATTTGACAGAGATGGCTCCAGACTCCTCGCTTTTGAAAGAACAGACAGTGGATGGAAATACAGACCTGAGTGGGTACAGGGATGGCCTGAGATCGTTGACTGGTGCCTCCTACGTGACTATGATTGTGATGGGCGTCCTGATATTTTTACAAGCTACCAGAACGGCATTAACGTGTTTCGAAATGTGACCGAAGACCCCAACAATCCTCAATTCGAACCCGTTGCGACTCCACTCATGGCTTCCTTCGATTTCGGACTGGGACCAGACATGCTTCCAGTCATTTGCTTGGGTATAGATATCCCAGCTATTCTCGACCACGATGGAGATGGTGATCTTGATATCATATCCTTCACAGAAAACTCAAGCACATTGTATCGTTTTCTTGGTGATACTGAATGTGGATTAGAAATGACATGCACAAATAGATGTTATGGCATGCTTGCCGAAGCCTCAGAAAACAACACGCTTTTTATTGGAGACGATTTTAACTGTAGTTTCAATGTCGCTGACCCAAGGGACGCGATGCATGCCGGAGGATCAATTACAAGTTTACAATTGGATAACTCAGGTCCACTTGACCTCATAATAGGAGATGTTACGTTTCCTCTTTCATTGGCGATACTCATGGAGGATGCCGTGGATGGTCAGGACTCCGCCATATTTATAGATCAATCTTTCCCCCTACTCACTGGCGGAACAGAAGCGTTAAGTTGCCAACGATTTCCTGCCTCATACCATATTGACATCGACGAAGATGGGGTCCGTGATCTGATTTTCAGCCCAAACACATACTTAGAAACAGATGACGATGCCAGTGTTCATTACCTTAAGAATACAGGCGAAGATTTATCTCCTTCCTGGGAATTTATACAAAATGACTTCATCCAAGAAGGCATGATCGATCTCGGCCGTGGTTCATATCCCGTTTTAATCGATCTCGACTCTGACGGTCTTCTTGACCTGGTATTAGCGAATAAAGAAAAGTACCAAGGTGTAGATAACACCCCCACATCCATTTTGCTTTTTAAAAATACAGGGACACTTTCATCCCCCGTATTCAGCCATCAATGGCAAGACACTGTCGATATCTCGACTTATGGCATTGAGAGTGTTTTTCCGGCATTGGGAGATCTCGACGGAGATGGTGATGTCGATTTAATCGTGGGAGATGAATTGGGGAGAATACACCGATTTGAAAACAATGCAGGAGAGGGAAACTGGCCCGAATTTGTTGTTTCTGAACTGTCTGTTTCTGACAGCGAACAAGAAGTCATTGACGTGGGCCAATTCGCTGCGCCACAATTAATTGACATCGACAATGACGGGCTACTCGACCTGGTGGTGGGTGAGAAAAATGGGACGTTAACACTCTTCCTCAATTGTGGCAACAACCTTAACCATTCGTGGTGTCGCGTAGAAAGCGACGCCTTTGGAGAAAGTTGGGGCGACATACACGTCACAAACATCCTAGGAATCAATGGCTACAGCACACCAGCGCTTTATGAAGACACTTTAGGCATCCATGTCTTAGTGGCAAACGAAACGGGTACTGTTCAGTCGTTTGGTTTAGTGAACAGTGATTATGAACTCGCACTTGTAGAGGTGAACACTGAAGTTGTCGCAAATGGCAATGGAGGGACAGGATTCAGAGCAGGTGCCGCGTTTGCTGATCTCAACGGCGATTCTATCGTTGACTGTCTCATCGGAATTCAAAATGGTGGCGTGAAATGCTACCTCTCTTCTGAAGCGACCACTACCCACGTCACCAACATCAATACACATGATGAAACCCCGAGTCTGAATGTGTTCCCTAATCCGGGAAAAGACATCTTGAATTGGGAATTCACCTCATCTATAAGCCTATTGACATCACAATCTCATACAGCAATTGAAGTCCGCAATGAACTTGGTCAAACAATTTTTCAGTCTCCGACACTTCCTCCCAACGCGGGAATATTAAGGGGGTCGATTTCGACAGACAACTGGCCAGGTGGCGTGTATGTTTTAGCTTTAGTGGAACTTTCTGGCACGAAAAAAGGAGGCCTTTTGGGACCTCCCCTTCGTTGGGTTAAACTGGACTAGAAATGAACGCGATACAGTTTAGACATTCATCCCATCGAGGATGGTCTTGACTTCACGGACTGCTTTCTCGCTTTCCGCAAGCATCGCTCTTTCACCTTCGTTAAGATCCAGTTCAATCACTTTCTCAATGCCGTTTTTCCCAAGAATCACTGGGACACCTAAATACATGTCTGAAATGCCGTATTCTCCTTGCATCCAAACGCATGCAGGGAATACACGTCTTTGGTCTTTAACAATAGCCTCAACCATCTGAGCTGCAGCTGCACCAGGTGCGTACCAAGCTGATGTGCCAAGGAGGTTTACAATCTCTCCCCCACCTTTCTTCGTGCGATTCACAATGGCCTCTAACTTGTCAGCATCAATCATTTCAGTGACTGGAATACCGCCTACAGTTGTGTAACGTGGAAGTGGAACCATTGTGTCACCATGACCTCCCATAAGTACAGCTTGAATATCCTTGGGACTCACGTTGAGTTCTTCTGCAAGAAAAGAACGGTAACGTGCTGTATCAAGAATACCTGCCATTCCGATGACTTTGGTAGAATCTATACCAGCTGTGAGATAAGCACAGTAAGTCATCACATCTAACGGATTAGATACGATCAAAAGAATAGCGTCTGGGCTATGAACCATGATCTGCGCAGTGACAGATTTCACGATTCCAGCATTTGTTGCAATTAAATCGTCACGGCTCATGCCTGGCTTGCGAGGAAGCCCTGATGTAATCACTACGACGTCAGACCCTGCGGTCTTTGTGTAGTCATTTGTTGAACCCACTGTACGAGTGTCGTACATGTTTATCGGAGAAGTTTCCCAGATATCGAGTGCTTTGCCTTCAGCAAAACCTTCTTTAATATCTAATAAGACTACTTC
>JAPKBK010000097.1 GCA_028823435.1 Flavobacteriales bacterium | reverse complement strand
CAAAAAGCGGCCATGAATCAGACGCTTTTAATGTTGAAAGCGCAAACGAAACGGGCGTATCGTTGAAATCTCCCAATAAAATGACGGGGTGTGGACTTGTATCTAACACCTCACGTAAGGCACGAGCTTGAGTGGCGCGTGCGACATACGCAGCGGACAGCCTAGAGAATAGCCTCTTGCGCTGTTCCGAATCAGGCCCCTCCCTCACGGCTTCATAATCACCTCCCTCAAGTCCCACTGACTGCAGATGGACATTGAAAATCCGCACCGTATCTCCATTTTGGATTAAATCTGCAAAAATCCCACGTGGGATGTCCTCCCCTGGCGCAAACCACGGTCCAAATGTGGCAATTTGTAAAGACGTTGCAATGGCCGGACCGGAGCCCCTTTTATTGATGACTATTTCTTTCGTCCCTAAAGCATTTGACACCTTGCGTCTCATGGATGAAGGCAATTCTTGAAAACACATCACATCGAATTTATTTTCGGACAGCCAAGAAACAATCTCATCACGTGTTTTATCACCTTCTAGCCACTTGTACTCATCCATTCTTCGCACATTGTACGTCCCGATAGAAATCTCATTTGAATCCGCGCTCACTTCAGAATATGTCCCCCACCCTCCGATGGTGAGAATGACGCTATTTTGTATCCAGAACATGAACAATACAGGCCAAATCATTCCCTTCCAATCTCTTCGAATCAAACGCAAGACGACGCCCAGCGCAAACATCAAAAGCGCTGCCGGGAACACCAAACCACAGAAAGCCAGAAAAGGGAATATTTCAGGAGAGATCAGCTCAGATAATTTGGCGCCAGCAATAAGTGCGACAGCAGGCCCAAGAATAAACGTATCTATTCCAAATCGCGACTTACTTTTCTTACCCACCCTATCTGTTTGACTGATTAAATAGAAACTGCTTCTCCTCTTTCGTGAGGTGATCGT
Source organism: Flavobacteriales bacterium (assembly GCA_028823435.1). Classification (GTDB taxonomy): domain Bacteria; phylum Bacteroidota; class Bacteroidia; order Flavobacteriales_D; family Sanyastnellaceae; genus UBA974. The sequence continues at coordinate 5,980 of JAPKBK010000097.1, read as the reverse complement.
ATCCGTGCCTTGAAATCTTTTCTAAAATCACGTCCAAACGTTTTGTGTTCTCCTGTTTTTCTACATTGAACTCCGCGTCGCTTTTCGGGACCCGAGAGGTAGAACTGGAACCCGCTTTTTTCTTCCAATTCTTGTTGCGCCAAAACTTAAGCTTGGTCCCCGACCTGCCTTTTGACGGAAGGCGACTCATGATGAAATCTAAAACAACTTCGAGCCATCCCGCCAAGTTTATCCCCTTGCGGTTTAAGGTGATCAGCATGTATCCAAAAAACGCGCCACCCAAGTGTGCGATTTTACCTCCGGCATTGACACCATCTCCCTGACTTAAACCGAAATAATCGAACAAAACATACGCAAGTGCGATGTACTTGAGTTGGACTGATCCGAAGAGAATGAATTTAATTTTTCTGTTGGGGTGGAGTGTTGCTGCAGCTGTGAATATCGACAGAACAGCAGCCGAAGACCCCAATGCGAAAGGCACCTCATTGGGTTCGAATTGGGCTGTTAATCCGGGCAGGAAATTAAATGCCGTAATATAAAATAGAAAACCCGCAAGCCCACCTGTTAAATAGGTGCTCAACAAACGGCGGGACCCTACCTCTGCCTGGTATATACTGCCCATCCACCAAAGAAGTATCATGTTAAAAATCAAGTGGAAAATCTCAGTGTGGGCAAACATGTGGGTGAAAACTGACCACGGTCTTCTCATCAAAATGTCAACATCAGAAGTCGTCGCAAGCCCGAAACAATCGCTGATTCCCACAGACAATTCTAACCCACCAAGTTTCGTCATGATCAAGGCTGCATTCACAAGGACGAACACAACGACATTCACCCAAATCAAGCGATATAGCATACTTCCCGATGTCCAACTCCTTTTGATGTCTTCCCACATACCGTCTAACATTTTCTATTTTTTCAATAAAAATTCTGGCGATTGTTTTGCCATTTTTTGATAAGAATGAAGCCTATCAGCATTCCTCCCAGGTGGGCGAAATGTGCAACATTGTCCCCTGGATTGTTCTGGAAAGCCATCCAGAGTTCTATTGCCCCGTATCCGATCACGAAGTATTTCGCTTTAATTGGAATGGGTGGAAAAAGCAACATGAGTTCTGTATTGGGAAATAACATCCCGAAAGCCAGTAATATTCCAAACACGGCACCAGAAGCACCTACAGTAGGAATATTAAGTGAAATATTTGCGCTCCCCATCAAAATATCAGAATAATTTTTGCCTTGTTGAAGAAGGCCATACCCCTCAGTCAGGATGAGATCAATGCCCTCTTGCGGAATCTCTGAAAACATAGAATTCACACGAATATGGGCCACGAACATTTGAATGAGCCCTGCGCCTATGCCAGTGGCCATATAGTAAATCAGAAAACGTTTGGCATCCCACACTCTTTCAAGTGCAGTGCCAAATATAAAAAGCGCAAACATGTTGAAGAGAAGGTGCGTGAATGAAGCATGCATAAACATGTATGTCACCATTTGATAAGGCTGAAAACCCAGGCTTTGAAAAGAATGCAAGCCAAGAAAGTCCGACAATTGAATGCCCTTCGCCCCAAACGCCAAGGTTGCTATAAAAAACAGCCCGTTAATAATTAACAGGTTTTTGACGATCGGCGTAATTCTATCAAACATTATTTTAATTTTGATTCAATGTGATCCACTGTGAAATTTGTAAAGACTGAGCGGCCTCTCGCATCTATACCTGGGGACTCGCACGCGAAGAGTCGGTCAACGAGGTTGACCATCTCTTCTTTATTCAACGCCACTTTTTTATTGACTGCTGAGGATTCAGCCCAAACCTTGGCCAATTTCTCTCGCCTTCCCTCCACATCAGTCCAAGTACCATCTTGTAGGGCCTCTAAAACAGAATCAATACAATTCTGTAATTTATCAGCCATGCCTGAGGGAACAGCCAAAACCTCCAAACCGCCACTTGGCGATTTGGCAATCACCAGACCGAAGATCTTAAGTACGTCAGCCGCCCCAAGAAGAAGGTCAATGTCAGCATTAGATAAGGTGACGGGCTCGGGAAACAACAGCCTCTGAGCGACCTCTGTTTCACCCCCTCTCCCAGCATTTAAATATCCTTCATATAAAACACGTTCGTGGGCCCTCTTCACATCGATGATGAGCAACACATCATCTTTAGAAGTCACGATATACTTGTTCTGTAGCTGGAATATTTCATCACACTTCAAAGACGTTTTGCCTTCTACTATCGCATCTAAAGATGATTCTTGTAAAGTGGATTCCTGCTCAGGTTCGGACACGTCAATAGCGGGTCTGCTATAAAACGCATCAATGTCCTTGGGGATGGCACTTGGTGACTTCCGATAGGGGTTAGACGTTTTGTGGCTTCCTGATTGTTGTTTTGAGGAAGAAGATAAAAAGGGGTTGTAATCCGTATTTACTTGAACACGTGGTTCAGAGACGAATTTCCCTTGCGGCAAACCTTCTATCGATATGCTCAACTCTGAGTCAAAATCCAAAGAGGGAGAGACGTTGTGTTGTCCCAATCCACGTTTAATGGCAGAACGCAGGAATGCAAAAATGATTTGGTCTTCCTCAAACTTGGCTTCCATCTTCGTCGGGTGAATATTGACATCCACTTTTGATGGATCTACCTCCAGGAAAATCGTGTAGAGCGGGAAATTCCCAGGTGTGAGAACGCCTTCATAGGCCTTCATAATCGCACGGTGCATCAGCGGATGCTTAATATATCTGCCGTTGACAAAAAGAAACTGCTCCCCGCGTGTCCGACGTGAAAAAGAAGGCTTACCGACAAATCCCGAAATCTTCACAACGTCCGTTTCTTCGTCTATAGGCACCAAACGCTCATCGTGTTTGACGCCGAAAATGGCAACCACTCTTTGTCTTAAAGTCCCTGGCTTGAGATTAAAAAGGTCGTTCCCATTGCTTTGAAGGCGGAAACTCAGTTGCGGATGTGCCATCGCTATCCGCTGGAATTCATCCACGATATGCCTTACTTCGACTTGGTCAGATTTCAAAAAGTTACGTCTGGCGGGCACATTAAAGAAGAGATTCTTGACCGAGAAGGAACTTCCTTCAGCACATGAAATGGGCTCACTGTCCGTGAATTCATCCCCTGTAACACACATTTTCAATCCCAATTCCGAACCTGTTTCTCGGGTTTTAAGCTCAACATGTGAAATGGCCGAGATGGATGCGAGCGCCTCTCCACGAAACCCTTTTGTCATGAGCGTCAGCAGATCATCGGCAGAGGTAATCTTTGATGTGGCATGACGCAAAAAACATTTCCTTGCATCCTCCTCACTCATCCCCTTGCCATTGTCAATGACCTGAATCAATGTCCTTCCAGCATCCTTGACAAAAACCACAATATCAGTACCTCCAGCATCTACGGCATTCTCCACCAACTCCTTGACGACAGAAGCAGGGCGACCTACCACCTCCCCAGCAGCAATTTGATTTGCGACCTGATCAGATAATTGAACGATATAGTCAGCCATTGTCTCTTATAAATTCTAACATTTCACCGAATTCTGTTTGTTCCGTCCAGATTAAGATTCTGTATGCAACATACACTAAAACAACCGCGATTAAAACAACCCGAATGTTCGCCCTTCTCGCATTTCTTCTAACAGAGTGAGAATCCACACCTGAACTCCTGCGAAATCTGATGTCAGACAGTCGATCACTTTCAGGTATTTCCTCACCCTTTTCTTTCGCAATCTCAGCATCAATTCTACGCTTACGCTCATCCCATTCAGGACGACCGTCTGGCAGATGACGTGATTTAAAAACGAATGTTCGGGGTTTCGTTCTCACATTGCGGAACATGCCCCGAAGCTTAGGTGCTTCCATAGAGGCGAATTTACGCGCAATTCTTAGTCAGACCCTAGATTTAAAGCCCAATTATTTAACACTGAATCAACATCCTTTCCACAATCAAAACGGGCGAGTATTTTATGCAGAACACGCTCCACAGAGGCGTCGGGACAAGAGGCCCCACTCGTTAAGAGAATAGTAGGAACTCGCTCCAAATCAATTAGTTCCGACATAAAACCTTCACTTGAAACGTGCGCCTGTGTGTGGATATCAAAGTGATCGATTACGCCGCCCTCCTTGATTTCTAGTTCATTTCTAATGAAAAAAGTAGGTTTATGTTTTTCACAAATTTCTACAATGTGACTTGTATTGGAACTGTTGTATCCGCCGACAACGATGACCAAATCGGCGCCTCCCTCATCTAACGCGCCAAGTGTGGCCTTTTGATTGTCATTCGTTGCATAACACAATGTGTCTTTTGTATTTGCGAATCCCTTAGATGCCTTTTTCAACAAGTCCGCTATTTCTTGCGTTTCGGAGGCAATCATCGTTGTTTGATTGACAACGCCTATGTTTTCTAGATCCTTCGAAAACTTAAAACCCGCGCTTACTCTCCCGTGAAACATGTCAGAAAATGTTTTTTCTACGTCTACTGCATCTTTATTTGCCATTAAAGAGGCAAGGGCAAGGGCTTCACCTAGATCCGCCACAACCAATGCAGCACCGGCCTTGGACGCATGGGAAAATGTCGCACGTGTTTCTTCGTGGTCTGGCTTTCCATGAATAATCACAGTATAGTTTTCATCCCCTAGCTTATATGCCCGATTCCACACCCGCTCTACAAACGGGCATGTCGTATTGTATTTCTTGAAATCAACACCTATTGCATTCAATTTGCCCTCCATTTCTAAAGAGGCCCCAAAAGCAGGAATGATGATGATATCGTCTGGCTGAACTTCCTGTAAAGGCGTCAACTCACGCCCTTGTGTATCCATCAAGAATTTCACACCCCTGCTCTCAAGATCTTCGTTGACTTCTGGGTTGTGAATCATTTGGCTTAAAAGGAAAACCCGCTTGCCTGGATTTTCGAAGATGGCCTTGTATGAAATTTCAATCGCGTTTTCGACACCGAAGCAAAACCCGAAATGTCTGGCCAGCTGAATTTTTACTGCCCCAAAATCAAGCAAGGTCGGAGAGAAGTCTAATTTCCTGGCATCCAATTCCTTACGCTTTTCCTTTATCATACTGATAATCGGACTCTTAAAATGATCTGGTATATCAAAACTACGCATACGGCGAAAATATATCTAAAAACGTCGACTCACACGAAACATTTTTAAGAAGTCATCGTATTCATGTAAATATTTGCAAACCTTGAATGGAATAAAGGGGATCTATAAAAGAAGGGGCTTCGGCCCCTTTTTTATTGAATGTCTTTTGTCTCTTGGAATTTTTGTTTTAATGCATCATTCCAAATCCCATCTGATTTCCTAGCAAATGTCTTAAGTTTCCTGAGGACCTTGTTTTCATTAAACGCTTTTCCGTTTAACGATTCAAGTGCAATGATTTGAATCAAAGGCCCTTGCAAAAGTGGTTCGTGTGTAAAAACAGGCCACTTCTCTGTGTCTATTTCCACACGGACGTCAGAACTGTTTGCAATCCATTCGAGCGTCCAAGCATCGATTGCAGGCATATAGTCCTCACAATCTTCGACGCCTCTGTCAAGACGCCATTCTAAAGCTTCTACAACCCAATCTTTTGTGGCAACTCCATCCTCAGGCCAGTCTGGCGCACCGCCACATACCAAGCACGCAAAGCACCACCAGGGTGAAATAGAAGTAACCAAAAACATCATGCAATTTAAAGCGCTTTGTGATTTTCTTTGAATACTACGCCAAGCTTTTCTAATTTGGGTAAAAGCACGTCGTAGTATGTCGAAGATACGGGAATTTCAACTCCCACCCTATCAAATCCACCGCCAACCAACATATGCTCAGCAGCTAAAGCCATTGGGAGTCCGACTGTATCTGACATCGCAGTGTACATTGAATCTGTGCCTTCTAATGAGAATTCAGACGTCCTTTCAAATCTTTTCCCGTCTTTTTTATATTCAAAACGGTGCCACATGACGACCATATCTCTATCGCCATCTTCCAAA
>JAPKBK010000096.1 GCA_028823435.1 Flavobacteriales bacterium | reverse complement strand
GCTTCAACACCTCTGAAAATATTCCCCCCTCCGATCACGATAGCGACCTGAACTCCTGTGTCCACGAGTGTTTTAATTTCCTTTGCGTATTCCGTTAATCGAACATTGTCAATGCCAAACTGCTTTTCTCCCATGAGGGATTCTCCGCTAAGCTTAAGAAGGATTCTTTTGTACTTCATTGTGTGCACAATATCCGACAAAGAAAGTTTACCACAAACAAAAGAAGGACGCGAGTGCGTCCTTCTTTAAGTTTTGTTGTTTGTGCGGAAGCTAACCTGGATTATGCCAGGGCAATTCGGCTGAAACTTTCCACTTTTACGCCAGGACAAGATGCATCAACATATTGTTCAACAGTTTGCTTGTTATCCTTAATAAATGGTTGATTTACAAGCGTAACCTCTTTGAACCACTTGTTTAAGCGTCCCATAGAAATTTTCTCTGCAAGTTCAGCAGGCTTGCCTTCTTGAATTGCAAGCTCTTTACCTATTGCTTTCTCTTTCTCAATAAGGTCATCTGGAATGAGTGATTGATTCACGGCAACTGGTGCCATCGCAGCAGCTTGCATTGCGACATCTCTACCAACAGTCGCATCAACTTTACCGCTAAACCCTACAACAGTCGCAAGGCGGTTGCCTGGATGAATGTATGATATCACGGATTCGCCTTTTGCAATATCGAACGCGCCTATTTCTATGCGCTCTCCGATCTTACCTGTTTCCTCAATAATCTTGTCTGCCACCGTTAAATCTGATCCTGGGTATGTCTTTGCTAAAACAGCTTCCTTGGAATCACACCCTTCTGAGATGGCAAGATTTAAAACTGTTTGAGCAACCGAAATGAAATCAGCATTTTGAGCAACAAAATCAGTTTCACAGTTTAAGGACAATACAACACCTGTGTTGCCATCAGTGTTAACGCCTGAAAGAATAACGCCTTCACTTGCCTCACGATCGCCACGCTTTGCAGCGACTTTCTGACCCTTCAAACGAAGAATCTCTACAGCTTTGTCCATATTTCCTTCGGCTTCTTGGAGTGCATTTTTGCAATCCATCATGCCGGCGCCCGTTTGTGTACGTAGCTTTTTTACTTCAGCAGCGGTAATACTCATAATATTATCTGTAAATAGTGTGATAGACTAGTTAGTCCTTTTTTACTTCAGCGGGTTTCTCAACCTTGGTAACTTTTTTTCTCGCTCTCTTTGGCTTGACTTCACCAGCGTCCGCTCCTGCGTCTGCCTTTGGCTCTGCTGCTGCTGCTTCCGCTCCAGCTGCAATTGCTGCTGCTTTTTCTGCTTCAGCTTTTTCTGCTTCAGCTTTCGCCTCTGCTGCTTTTGCCTCTTCGCGCTGTTGCGCCTTAGCGTCCGCTTCAGCTTTGTCAGCTTTACGTTCGTTTAAGCCTTCAGCTACTGCTTCAGCAAGCGTGCGAGTAATTAGATCTATAGATTTCGTTGCGTCATCATTTGCAGGAATCACAAAGTCCACATTGCGGGGATCACTATTTGTATCAACGATTGCAAATACAGGGATATTTAGCTTTCTAGCCTCTGCAAGTGCGATGTGCTCTTTCCGGATATCAACGATGAAAATCGCCGCTGGAAGACGGGTCATGTCTACAATAGAACCTAAAATCTTATCTAGTTTATCACGCTGTCTGCTCACTTGGAGACGCTCACGCTTAGAAAGAATCGCTAAAGTACCGTCCTCTCCCATCTTGTCGATTTGGGTCATCTTACGAATCGCCTTACGGATGGTACCGAAGTTTGTAAGCATACCCCCAGACCAACGCTCTGTCACATAAGGCATACCTATAGAGGTCGCGTGAGTAGAGACGATGTCTTGACCTTGCTTTTTTGTAGAAACGAAAAGAATCTTCTTTCCGCTTTTTGCAATTTGTTTCATTGCAGCTGCAGCCTCGTCTATCTTAACGATGGTCTTGTGCAGATCAATAATGTGAATTCCTTTCTTCTCTGTGAAGATAAACGGAGCCATGTGTGGATTCCACTTGCTCTTGAGGTGGCCGAAATGTGATCCGGCTTCGAGCAGTTGCTCAAAATTTGTACGCGTCATGATATTGGTTTACTTTCCTAGTTTAAACAACTCTTAGGTAGCCATTCTCGCTTTGAGAATGAGTCGAAAGGGTTTGGATGCTAAACGGTTTATGAATAATTGAATACGAATCAGGCGGCTGCCATTAACGTTTTGAGAACTGTTCTTTCTTACGCGCTTTTTTCCGGCCAAACTTTTTACGCTCCACCATACGTGGATCGCGAGTCGTTAAACCTTCAGCTTTAAGGGCTGGCTTGTAATCAGGATCAATCTCTATAAGTGCTTTTGATATCGCCAAACGTACTGCTTCAGCTTGTCCGGTGATTCCACCGCCAAATACATTTACTTTAACGTCGTATTTACCTGCTGTTTCAGTGATCTCAAACGGCTGGTTAATTTTATATTGAAGTGTCCCTGTTGGGAAGTAGTCTGTATAATCACGCTTATTGATCGTGAATTTTCCCTCACCTTCTGAAAGGTAGAGTCGAGCTACTGCGTCTTTACGACGGCCTGATGTGTTAGTTACTTCCATGCTTAAGCTTAGTCGTTAAAAGTAATAGCTCTTGGCTGTTGAGCCTCGTGCTTGTGAGTTGCACCAACATATACGTGCATGTTGCGGAAAAGTGCTCTGCCTAAGGTATTCTTAGGGAGCATACCTCTAACAGCTTCTTCCATCATTGAGAACGGCTTGCGCGCCATAACCTCAGCTGCGGTACGGCTGCGTTGACCACCAGGATAACCTGTGTAGCGAATGTATGTTTTCTGATCCCACTTCTTGCCCGACAGAGTAATCTTCTCTGCATTGATGACTACGACATAATCCCCGCAGTCAGCGTGAGGTGTAAAGTTTGGCTTGTGCTTGCCACGAAGTAGTTTTGCTACTTCTGAAGCAATGCGCCCCAAAGTCTGCCCATCAGCGTCAACCAATAGCCATTTCTTGTCAGCGTTCTCCTTGTTTGCGGAGATTGTTTTGTAACTTAAAGTATCCACAGAGAATGTGTTGCGTGTTGTAATTTCCCCAAAATTTAGGGATGCAAAGATAGTTAACAATGTGAATAACCAAGCGTTTTAAGTGAACAAAGTTTACTTTTTTCCTTTCCGCCCTTTTAATTCGATGTCATAAGTACAAATAAGCCTGTGCTCGGTCCATGGGTCAGCCGTGTTTTTTTGTTGTTCAACTTGATAGCCAAATGAAGCCCAGCGTCGTTTAGAAGTCTTTGCACTAAGAACGACGCGCGCACGAAAATCGCTATAATACCAGCCAAAGTCTTTTTGACGGGTGAAGACCTCTGTGGAAACAGTCGCCTTCAGTTTTTTTGAAACTTGACAGTGTAGAGCGCCGCGAAGCCTCACAGCATTTGAAAAACCTTCGTCTTTAAAAGACGATTGATATCGCAGTCGACAAGAAACGGCCACGTTTTCGGAGAGGTCGGTTTTCCATCGTGCGGAACCCGAAAGGCGTCGAATGGGTTCCCACATGAAATTGTCTGCGCGAGACATCCCTAAGCGAAGAGAGGCGGCAATCTTGAAGTCTGGGGCAAATGGGGAAAGATCTTGAGAGATTCCAACATCTGCAAAAGCAGAGCCAAGGCGAGAAAAATCGTAGTCCCAGCGTGCCTGCGTTTCTACTTCGTAGCTGAAGTTTTCAAAAACATCTTGAGATATTCCTGCACCAGACCAAAGGCCATAATCTGTCCACTGTGCATGTAAACTGTTTACAGTAACAAGGATTAAGATCGCGATGAAGTGACGCCGAATGATCGCCGTCTTAGTAATCGTCATAGATAACAAATGGGTCGAGTTGTATAACATCGTCTTTGTCTTGAATCTCGATTTCAAAGGAAACAGGCACTCTAGGCAACGGCGTTGAGGTGACGGATGTGTCCTCTGAATACACATAGAGGGTATAGTCACCTGTGCGAAGCCATTCGAATGTGAAGTCGCCATCAGGATTCGTGTCTACCTTATCGTCTGGCCCTAGATGATCCCCATAAATAATAAAGACCTCTACATTTGAAGCAGCAATCGTGTCGACGTTGGATTGGGGATTATTTAGTTGCACTCTCCTTATAAGTTCAACTGAACCCGTTATACTCGCTCTGCCTCCTTCTCCAGGGGTCCTTACACATGAAAATAAGGTGAGAGAAACAAATAGTAGGAAAGTCGTTAATATTTGGATGCTTTTCATAATGCCAAATTACATGCAAATCGTACCTTGTCACCGCAAATGCACAATTTAGATTCTATACACAGTATGAACACCCTTCAGTTGGGAGAAGGAAGGTTAGAGGTGATTTGCGGCCCGATGTTTTCCGGAAAAACGGAAGAATTGTTGCGCCGAGTTAGAAGAGCTGTCATTGCGCATCAACCCACGGTGCTTATTAAACCTGCCACCGACACCCGTTACGCAGTTAACGAGATCGTGTCTCACGATAAAAATGCCATGCCTTCTAAGGTGGTTTCGAAGAGCAAAGACATCCTTGATTCTCTTGAGGTTGATGGTGATGGCCGGAGCGCTCTCGTAATCGCGATTGACGAGGCGCAGTTCTTCGATGACGACCTCCCTGAAGTATGTAACGAACTGGCAAATAGAGGGCTAAGAGTGATTGTTGCAGGTTTGGATTTGGATTTTACAGGGAAACCATTTGGCGCGATGCCTACGCTTTTGGCTTTGGCTGAAGAAGTGACCAAGCTCCATTCTGTGTGTGTAGAAACAGGCCGAGACGCTCATTTTTCTCACAGAATTGCAGGTGGGGTTGACACTGTCGAGCTGGGGGAAAAGGACAGATACGTCCCATTGGCAAGACATGCATTTGTCGCTTTCAGGGCGCCAAAAAAGAAAACCGATCCCGAGACGGATGGTTAAAACCGATGACGCCCGTCACGTAACATCTTTAACGCTGGACCTGAAAAAGGTTGCGCATAATTTGAAGCGGATCAGAACGACAGTAGGGTCTGATGGTGTCATCGCAGTCGTCAAGGGTTTCGGGTATGGAACGAATGCCCCCGCGTTGTCAAAACTCTTGGAGCGCGAAGGGGTTGATTATTTGGCGGTCGCCTACGTAGATGAGGGCGTGAGGTTGAGAGAGGACGGAGTCAGCGCTCCGATTTTCGTGATGAACCCCGATTCAATGACATTTGAAGCGCTTAAGAAGTACCACCTCGAGCCCACTATGGTTTCTTTGGCACAACTTAGAAGCTACATCAGCTGGAGAGAGTTTTCAGAAAAAACACCACAGCGGATACATTTAAACTTTGACTCAGGAATGCATCGATTGGGGTTTAAGGAGGAAGAGCTAAATGACGTTATTGACATCCTACGCGCGACAGAAAACATTGAAATCGCGACCGTATATACACACCTTGCTGGCGCAGAATCATCTTTACTTGATCATTCAACCTTAAAACAATTTGAACTTTACGACACTATTTGCACCCAGTTAAGAGCGGGGTTTAAGGGGTCACGTTTGTTACAATCCTTTAAGACGCACGCATTAAATTCCTCTGGAGTCGGACGTTTCTCAGATCATAAATATGACTTTGTTCGGGTGGGTATTGCACTTTTGGGATCTGAACTTTCTCACAACGATTGGGGCCTCGAGCCGGCCGTAAGCTTTAACACGGTTGTTTCCCAAGTCATCAATTTACCCAAAAACGAGGGGTTGAGTTACGGGTTTACAGATGCGTTAACAAAAGACAGAACGATCGCTTGGATCCCCGTTGGTTATGCGGATGGATATCCAAGGAGCTTGAGTAACGGTGTGGGTCAGGTATGTGTGGGGAAGGGAGATGGGAAGTTTATGGCAAAGGTTGTGGGCCGAATTTGTATGGACCTTACTGCGATAGATGTCACCGATAAACATGTAAAGGCTGGAGACCCCGTTGAGTTATTTGGGGAGGAGATCAGCTTAAACGAAGTCGCTGCAAAAGCCGGCACGATCGCTTATGAGATTATCTCAAACATCCATCAGAGGGTGGTCAGAAAATAGGAACATCTTGGGCGCTCGGGATGGCAAGCATCTGTAAAAAATTCTTCTAAAGACAAGGAGCACTCTCCGCGTTCGGACAGTGCTCCAGCCTTAACCAATACCCATGATGTATTCTATGAGAAACCATCTGGGCTAATGTCGAAATCACGCGACATTGACTTTCTAATCAATATCTAAACGCTTTAAAGTTGAAAAAGGTTGTTTCATGCATTAAAAAAAAATCCGCGGGATGAATCAACCTATTCTTTGGAGTCTGTAGGTCATCTTAACCATCCACCAGTACATGACGGGAACCAGAATAAGGGTTAGGAATGTCGCAAAAGTTAGTCCGTAGATGATTGCCCAACTCATCGGTTTCCAAAACACATTGTTGTCCCCGCCAATATAAAAATGTGGATCAAAAGTGGTGATGAGGCTTACAAAGTCAATGTTTATTCCTATTGCGAGAGGAAGAAGTCCTAAAACCGTTGTAATCGCAGTGAGCAGAACGGGACGAAGCCGCGTTTTACCTCCGTGTATGATGGCCTTTACGACAAGGTTAAATGGAAGGTTCGAACCTTCGGAAACATCGTGTTCCACTTTGTATCTCTCAACAACTATATTGATATAATCGAGCAGAACGATTGCGTTATTTACCACCACACCCGCAAGAGAAATGATGCCAATCATCGTCATTATAATGACGAAATCCATTTGGAAGATGACAAGACCCAGCAGGACTCCAATGAGTGAAAAGAAGACGCTGAAACCGATAATAAATGGTGTTGTGACACTGTTAAATTGTGACACAATAATTAAGAAAATTAGAAACAAGGCAATCAATAAGGCCTTTGAGAGGAACGCCATTTCTTTTGCTTGTTCCTCCTGTTGACCTGTGAAAGACAACCCAATGCCCGCGGGAATTGT